>DASQLS010000001.1:0-26898 GCA_035629915.1 Candidatus Limnocylindrales bacterium
TGCCATGCATCGGCTGTGCCAATCAGCTCGCCGACGCGCGGGGGCAGATTGCCGCTGACCAGGTCGTCGAGCGTCGTTTGCTCGAGAACCTCCCGTAGCGCCGCGCGAACCGCGATCCAAACATCTGTGAGGTGCTCGGCCGACCCCGAATAGCGGACCTCCTCAGGCCGGTCGCCACGGACGTTGGCGAGAGGTCCATCAACGGCACGGATCACGTCCGCGACGCTGATATCAGACGCCGGCCGTGCCAATGAGTAGCCGCCGACTGCGCCGCGGGTGCTCTTGGCGATGCCGGCGTGCTTCAGCTCGAGCAGGATCGCCTCGAGAAACTTGATCGGGATTGACTGTGCCTCGGAGATCCGCTCAGCCTTGGTCAGCTCACCGCCCTTGGCCTGAGCCGCGGCGAGCTCCGTAGCAGCTCGAACGGCATAGTCGGCCTTGGCTGAGACGCGCATCGCGCCATTGTCGTGCATGTCGATCGGTCATATCGATGGCGGCGGGATTGCGTCGCGGCGGCGAGGACTGCGATCGATGGCAGCGAGACAGCGGGTGACCCGCGTCACCCAGGGGTTCAGTCGGCGGCGGGCACCTGGGACGGCGGCAGGCTGGACTCCGACTCTGCCGCGATCTGCTCGCGGCGGGCGCGGAAAACGGCCACGAAAAGCAAGACCACCGTGACCACGAGGCCAGCGATACGCAACGGCAGCAGGATCTCCTCTGGCACGTTGAGCAAGGTCAGCAGGCTGTCGACGCTCAGCCACAGGATCAAAGCACCGACCGCGAGACCCAGGGTGCGCTCATTGACGTGGCGCACGAGCCACGCGGCGAGCGGCGCGGCAAGCGCACCACCGAGCAGCATCGCGGCGGTGATGTCCCAGCGCACGCCGGCGGACCCGAGCGACTGGATGAAGCCCACACTGGCCGCGATTGCCACGGCCAGCTCGGCGGCATTGACCGTGCCGATCGTGGTGCGCGGCTCGAGCCGGCCGGAAGCGACCAGCGTTGACGTGGTGACCGGGCCCCATCCGCCGCCGCCGCTGGCGTCGACGAAGCCACCGATCAGGCCGAGCGGCACGAGCAGCCACTTCGGTCGCTGGGGTCGTTCGCTCGGTGCCGGCTTGTCGCGGTTGCGACGGCCGTGGATGAAGCGGCCAACGATGACTCCGCCGAGGACGAGCAGGATCACCGAAACGTAGGGCCGCGCCTCTTCCAGCGACAGGTTGCTCAACAGGACGGCGCCGGCATACGCGCCGATGGCGCCCGGGATGCCGAGAAGAAGTGCCATCGTGCCGTCCACGTTGCCGAAGCGCCAGTGAGCCGCGCCGGAAGCCATCGCCGTCCCGATCTTGGCCACGTGAACAGTGGCCGACGCGACCGCCGGAACGATTCCGACCGCGAGGAGCAGGCTCATCGACAGCACGCCGAAGCCCATGCCGAGCGAGCCGTCGATCAGCTGCGCGATAAAGCCGACGACAAGGACGATGAGAAGAAGGCCCAATCTCGCTCCTAGAGGGACGCGTCGCGGGACACGTCAAAAAATCCGGCAAAAATGGTCGGAATAGTGGCCAAAATGATCGCCCAGCCCGCCCCGACCTGTCAACGCAGGGAGCGTTACCCGGCTGTTGCGCGCTGGACGACCTGCGTATCGAGACGTCCCAGGCGCTCCACCTGCAACGAGACACGGTCACCAGGTTCGAGGTAGCGGCCGAAGCCCGACTCGTCCCGAATCTCGAGCAGGCAGCCACCGCCCATCGTTCCCGAGCCGAGAACGTCGCCGGGCACGAGGCGCGCGTCGGCCGAGGCACGCTCGATCATCTGGCCGAAATCGAAAGCGATCGAGCTCCATTGCGCGCGCGACAGCTCCTGACCGTTGACCTCGGCCGTGCCGGTGAGCTCGAAGCCCTTGGTTGACCGCGCGTCGGCAAGCTCGTCGGGGGTCACCAGCCACGGCCCGAGCGACGTGGCGAAATCCTTGCCCTTGGCCGGGCCAAGGCGGACGGTCGTCTCTTCGCGCTGCAGGTCGCGCGCCGACCAGTCGTTCATGACCATGTAGCCACCGATCGCCTCCTCGCCGCGCTCGGCCGAGATGTCGCGCACCGGCGTGTCGATCAGCGCGGCGATCTCCAGCTCGTAGTCCAGCTCGACGGAGCCGAGCGGCGCCCAGACCGGATCGCCTGGGCCACGGACCTCGGTGACGTTGCTGAAGTAGAAGATCGGCAGCCGATACCAGGCCTCGGGGATCTCGCTCCCACGGCGTGACCACATCGTGCCCACGTGGCGCTCGAACGCGTAGAAGTCACGCAGGCTGGTCGGGCGCAGGATCGGCGGGCCGAAGCGAAGGTCGGTGGCGTCGGACACGACGTCGTCTTCATCGCCCGGCGAGAAGCCGTCGAGCAGCTCGCCAAGTGCCTCGACGCGCATGCCGCGCGCGAGATGATCGTCGAGCGTCGTGACCGGCTGGCGGAACAGGACACTGTTATGCGTCAGTCGTTCGTCGCGGCGTGCCAACCGCCGCCGGGTCGGCTCCAGGTCGATCCATCGAGCGCCGGCCGGATCGAGCGCGGCGAACAGCCGAAACGGTGCTCCGGCCGGCGCGTGCAGCTCTCGAGCGTGAGCGATCTTCATTGCGCCGCCGAGTCTAGTCGGCGGATCAGTGGCAGCTGCTGGTGCCGCTGTCGGTGAAGGTGTCGCCGGCCGAGGCCATGAACTCCCAGCTATACGAGCCGAGTCCCAGATCGAGCCGCAACACGCCGTGGCTTGTGTTGTCGCGCACATCGGTAAGCGGGTCGTCCGATTCGAAGTCGTAAAGCGACGCGCCGCCCGTTGCGACCACCCACTGTCGAATGCCGCCAACCGGATCGGCTACGCCATCTGGAGATGCTGGCGCGTAGCGCTGATAGCTGTGATCGTGGCCGGTCAGGACGATCTCCGCTCCGTGGTCGTAGAGGAGCTCCATGGCTGCCGCCATGCGCATCGAATCGCCGTGTTCGCCCGTGCTCCAACGCGGCCGATGCCAGATCGCGGCCACGCAACGATGAGGCGCGGCAGCAAGATCGGCCGCCAGCCACTCCAGTTGGTCGAGCGCGCACTGGCTGGTCTGCGTGCACTCACTGGTCAACGCGTAGATGCGCCACGTGCCTGCCGCGTACCTGTACCAGCCCCGTCCTGCCGGTCCGGCGCTCTCGCCGAAGTAGTCGAAGTACCCGGTCGCGCCAGGGACATTGAAGTATTCGTGATTGCCAGGCACCGGGCGCGTGCGGTCCTTGAAGGCACCCCACGAAGGGTCGTAGCAATTGGCGAAGTTGGCGGCAGAGCCGTTGGGGTAGACGTTGTCACCGGCGGTAAAGACGATGCCGTCAACGCCGGCCACGACGTCTGCCGTGCCCTCATCGTCGTTGTCGGCGCAGGACGCAATATCCCCCGCGCCAACGAGTGTCTCGGGCGTGGCGTCAGTCAGCACCACGAAGGCGTCGAGATCTACGGTCGAACCAAGGGTGACGATCTCGATGGTGTGCTCCGCCACCGTCGACCATTCGTGGCGGAAGACGAGCCGCTTCTTGGCCACGCTCGACTTCTGCAGGTTGACGGTCGCCGCCAGCGCGCCGTCGAGGTAGACGCTCGCCTGGCCCTTGGCCGGGCCGCGTACGGCAACCCAGCCGATCTCGCGACCGACGAAGGTGAGCTCGGCCGATGCTCCCGCGCCCGAGGCAGTTGCCCTGGCACCGCCGAACGACTTGCTGTCGACCACCGACTGCCAGCCGCTGCTCAGCTCGACCGATTCGTCGCTTTCCTGCAGCGCGCTCAGCCAGGCCGGCGCCCCCATCGCCCATTCGCTTGCCTGGCCGTTCGCGGCGATCGCTCTCACGCGGAACGAATGGACCTGCCATGGAGGCAGCTTGAGGGTGACGTTGGTCGACAGGCGTGAGGGGAGGCCAACGCTCAGCCACGCTCCGCCCTCGGCGCTGCGTTGCAGCTGGTAGCGATAGATGGGCGATCCGGCCGGGGTCGCCGCCGGCCAGCTGATGTTGAGCGGAACCGCTACCGCGGTGAGCGCACCCGGAGCGAGCAGCTGGACCTCTGGCGGCTTGGCACTTGGAGGAGCGGCAGCCTCGACCCCGATCGCCGCCGGCGCCACCGACAGAACCAGGATCGCGACCGCCGCGGTCGTTAGCAGCTTGAGCACCGGACTCCCAGTTTGCATTGCCAGATTGATAGTAGGCCGACGGCGAGATCGATAGAGTCGCTTGGTGCTATCGGCAATTGACCATCTGATCATCGCCGTCGCAGAGCCAGACGCGGCGGCGGCCGAGATCGAGGCCGTACTCGGGTTGAGCGCCACCGGGGGCGGCCGGCATGAGGCCCACGGCACCTTCAACCGGCTGATCTGGCTGGCCGACAGCTACATCGAGCTCATGGGCGTGTTCGACCGATCGCTGGCCGCCGAATCGTGGTGGGGCGCCCACATGTCCGGACTGCTGGATGGGGCCTCGGCAACCTACGCCGGACTGGCACTGGCCTCCGACGATCTCGACTCTGACATCGAGCGACTGCGCGGCCAGGGCGCGCCGATCTCGGACCCGGTGGCCGGCGAACGGGCGCGACCCGATGGCGAAGTCGTGCGCTGGCGGATCGGCCGGCCGCCGGCGCCGGACCCCGATCTGGGCCTCGTCTTCCTGATCGAGCACGACACGTCGTCGGCGGAGTGGCGGCCGGCCGATCGGGAGGCTCGCGCGGGGCAGGTTCATCCGCTGGGCACGAGCGGCCGGCTGGCACGCTTCGTGGTGCCCGTCCCGGACGCCGGCGCCACGACTTTCCGCCTGTTGCGCCAGCTCGGCATGCAGTTCCGGCCGTCTCTGGTCGGTCACGGCGCGCGCGACACGTCGATTGGCGGCCAGCTCCTTCGAGTCACTCCCTCCGCGGCCGGCCAGCCGCCGACGATCGCGATACGCGCCGGCCGTCAGCCCCAGCAAGCCGACCTGCTCGGCTGTCGCTGGGTGATCGATCCCGTCTAACGACCCTACCGGCCGGGGCGGTTAGAGGTTTCCGCGGAGCGCCTGCTCGCGCTCGATCGCCTCGAACAGAGCCTTGAAGTTGCCGACGCCGAAGCCGCGTGAGCCGTGGCGCTCGATGATCTCGAAGAAGAAAGTTGGCCGATCCTGGATGGGGCGCGTGAAGATCTGGAGGAGATAGCCCTCCTCGTCGCGATCCGCCTCGATGCCCAGCTCCTCGAGCGTCTCGATCGGCACACCCACGTCGCCGACGCGGTCGGGCAGTGCCGCGTAGTACTCGTGCGGCATGCCCAGGAACTCGACCCCGTTCTCGCGCAGCTGGCGGACCGTGCCGACAATGTCCTCGGTCCGCAGGGCGATGTGCTGGCAGCCCGAGGACAGGTACCAGTCGAGATACTCCTGGATCTGGCTCTTCTTCTTGCCCGTCGCCGGCTCGTTGATCGGGAACTTGATCCGGCCGTTGCCGTTGGTCATGACCTTCGACATCAGCGCCGAGTAGTCGGTGTGGATGACCTTGTCGTCGTAGTGGATCAGCTGGCTGAAGCCGAACACGTCGCGGTAGTACTCGACGAACTTGTTCATCTCGCCCAGCGACACGTTGCCCACGCAGTGGTCGACCTCGAGCAGCGATAGACCACCTGCGGCAGCCGCCGGGTTCTTGATCTTGCGATAGCCGGGCGCAAACACGCCGTGGTAGTCGTTGCGGTCGACGAACGAGTGGATGACATCGCCGTAGGTGCGCACGGCCGACTTGCGCAGGATCCCGTCCTCGCCACCGTCGAACTCCGTCGGCTCGAGCACCGACTCGGCGCCGCGCGATGTCGTCTCACGCCACGCCGACTCGACATCGTCGACAGCGAAGGCGATGTCCTTGACGCCGTCGCCGTGGTGATGGACGTGCTCGGCGATCTCGCCCTCGGGCGTCAGCGGCGCGGTCAGCACGAAGCGGATGTCGTTCTGCTGGATGACGTACGAGGCTCGGTCGCGAACCTTCGTCTCGAGGCCCGAGAACGCGGTCGGCGTGAAGCCCCACAGCGTCCGGAAGTAGGCCGACGCCTGGCGCGCGTTGCCGACCCAGAACTCGACGTGGTCGATGCCCTTGAGCGGCAGGAAGTCCTGCGCCTCCGCGTAGGCATCCTTGTTGATGATCGCGCCGGTCTGGTTCGCGGCGCCTTGAGTGAGCGTCTCGGTCATGGGGCTAAGGCCTCCCTGTCGCTAGGCTGGCTATCGTACCCCCATGGCGGTTCGAATCGAGCCCGGCGAAGGGGAGCACGCAGGCCACCCGCGGCGGCTCGAGGAGCTCGAGTTCCTGGCCGAGGTGGCGCGCCTGGTCGGCTCTGCCCGGACGTGGGACGAGCTGATGGGCACGATCGTCGACCGGGCCACGGCCGCCGCACAGGCCGAGGTGTGCTCGCTCTACCTGATGGATCGCGATGGGACCGGCGTGACGCTGGCCGCGACGAACGGCCTGGACCCGGAGCAGATCGGCGTCGCGCGCCTTCCGCTCGGCGTGGGGCTGACCGGCAGGGTCGCCAAGTCCGGCAAGCCAGCCACGAGCGTCGACGTCCACAAGGACAAGCGCTTCCATTGGATCCGCGGCGTCGACCAGCTGAAGTTCAAGTCGATGTGCTCGGTGCCCCTGATCTGGAACGACCAGGTGATCGGGGTGCTCAACGTACAGACGATTCGCAAGCGTGAGTTCACCAAGGAAGACGTCAGCTTCCTGATCGCGCTGGCTGGTCTCCTGGCCGGCATCGTCGAGCGCAACCGACTCCAGAACGAGGCCGAGGCGCAGGTCGAGAGCCTGCGCGCGATCGACGAGGCACGCGCCCACCTGATCGCCGTGGTTACGCATGCGCTGCGCACGCCGCTGGCCGTGGTGCGCGCCTACGTCGAGCTGCTCGGCAGCTCCGCTAGGCGACGCGACGCGTCGGATCCGGAAGCGGTCGAATCAGTCGACTGGGAGAAGAGCGCCCTGGAACAGGTCGATCGGCTCGACCAGACGGTCGACTCGATCCTGGCCAGCCTGCGCGTGCTCCAATCGGACATTGGGCCGGTCGTTGCGCTCGACATGGTCGAGGTAGTCGAGGAAACCGCCCGCGAGCTGGCGCCGCTGTTCCGCCGCCACGTCCTGACGACCGATTTCCTGGAGCGACCGCTTCGCGCCCAGGCATCGGCCGAGACGCTCCGCCGGCTGCTCGGCTACCTGCTCGAGAATGCGTCGAAGTACGCGCCGGCGGACGGTCGGATCGACATCTACGGCTGGCGCAAGGACGGTCGTGTGTTCCTGGCCATCACCGATGACGGGCCGGGCATCCCAGTAGCCTGGCGCGAGCGGATCTTCGAGCCGTTCGTCAGGCTCGACGATTCGCCACGCGGCGCGGGCATCGGGCTCTTTGCCGCGCGTCACCTCGCTCGCTCGATGGGCGGCGAGCTGCGCGCCGAGGATCGCGCGCCGCGTGGCTCGCAGTTCGTGCTCGAGCTACCTGCAGCGCACTAGGCGCGCGGGATATCGGGTCCCTTCCACCACTCGACCGCCGCGACCACGCCGGCGACGACGAAAACGACTAAAACGATCTCAAACATGGCTCTCCCAGCGAGGCCGAAGAATCACGAAACGCGTCGCTCAGGCGAGGCGCGAATTACAGGACCGCGTCGCCCCAGACGCGGCCCGGTGAGAGTTGTGCTTGTGTTTAAGCGGCCGCGCTGTCGATCGCGGCCGGCTCGTCTGAGCCTGCCGGAACGAGCACGCGACCATCACGGTCGTGCAGTGCGTCGACGCAATGTGGACGGCAACCGCGCGCGTCCTGACCTGTCTTCAGCGACGGGAAGTGGCGGTATGCACCGTCATCGCGGCCCGTCGAGGCAACAAGTCGACATCCGCACACGGCGCAGCTGACCGGTCCCGACGCGTCCCGCGGCGGAAGAAAGCTGGTTACGGACGATTCACTCATGCTCGCAGCGTACGGGCGCGCGGCCTGACGGTCAGCGCCGCGCGAGTGTCCCTTCGGTGGCGGGACGGTTGCGGAGCAACCGGGCCGGAGGGCCGCCTCACATCTGGTAGGCGGCCTCGCCGTGAACCGCCAAGTCGAGACCGACCTCCTCCTGAGCGCGCTCGACGCGCAGGCCGAGAACGACCTCGACGACCTTGACGATTACAAACGTGGCCACCGCGCTGAACGTCGCAACCGCCGCGACCGCGAACAGCTGGATGCCGAGCTGGGCGACATTGCCCTCGACAACACCGCTCACACCGCCGATTGCAGCAACCGCGAGCACGCCCGTGGCCAGCGCACCAAACGTGCCGCCAACACCGTGCACGGCGAACACGTCGAGCGCGTCGTCGATCCGAACCCGCTCGCGCAGCAATGTCGCCGAGTAGCAGATGCCGCCCGCCGCGAGACCGATGATCACGGCACCGCCGGCGGTAACGAAACCTGCGGCCGGCGTGATTGCCACGAGACCGGCTACCGCGCCGGCCGCCGCGCCGACGACGCTCACCTTGCGGTGGTGGACGTACGAGGCGAGCACCCAGGTAAGCGTCGCGGCGGCCGCGGCAACGTTGGTCACCAGCAGCGCGTTCGCCGCGAGGCCGTTGGCGGCGAGTGCCGATCCGGCATTGAAGCCGAACCAGCCGAACCACAGCAGGCCCGCGCCAAGGACGGTCATCGGAACGTCATGTGGCTCGAGCCGATCGCCGTTCGACCACCGCCGGCCGATGACGACTGCCGCGACCAGGGCCGACACGCCCGAGGCCACGTGGACGACGGTTCCGCCGGCGAAGTCGAGCGCACCGAGCTCACGCAGCCAGCCGCCCGGCGCCCAGACCCAGTGCGCGAGCGGGGAGTAGACGAGGATTGACCACAGGATCGTGAACAGCACGAACGCGCCGAAGCGCTTGCGCTCGGCGAAGGCGCCGCTGATCAGCGCCGGCGTGATTGCCGCGAACATCATCTGGAACGAGGCGAAGAGGACGAACGGAACCGTGGCCGCGTAGGTCGGGTTGGGCTCGAGGCCGACGTTCGCAAAGCCCGCGAATTCGAGACCGCCGATCAGGCCCATGCCGTTGACGTCGGGGCCGAACGCAAGGCTGAAGCCGATCAACACCCAGATGACGCTCACCAGTGCCAGCCCGAAGAAGCTGTGCATGATCGTCGAGAGCACGTTCTTGCGGCGTACCAGACCGCCGTAGAACAGTGCCAGCCCGGGCAGCATGACCATGACCAGTGCCGTGGCCATCAGCAGCCAGGCCGTGTCGCCCGCGTTCAGCTCCGCCATTGCGTGTCACCCTCCCAAGTCGACCGATTCATGGCGCACCGGCGGCACGAGCACGGCACGATCGAAACGTAGACCTCGTGCGGCGGCGAGTCAGCGCCGGGAGGGTGTGCGATTGGTGACCGGACGGTTAGGAGTCGGTCGCGGCTCGGTTGCGCTGCTCGTCGAGTCGATAGCCAACGCCGCGTACCGCCGTCGGTTGGGGAGCGCCGACTGCCTCGAGCTTGTCGCGCAGTCGGGCAAGGTGCGGCTTGAGCCACAGCGGATCGGGATCGGGCACGTCCGGCCATCCGGACGCCAGCAGGTCCGCGTGCGAGACGAGCTCGCCGAGATGCTCGACCAGTGCGGCAAGGAGCCGGAACTCGATGGCGGTAGCGGGCACGAGAGCGCCGCGCCAGCTGATCTCGTGTCGGCGCAGATCGAGGTTCCAGTCGTTCGATGCCGGCGCGGCGGGCGTGTCAGCACCTTTGCTACGGCGCAGCACGGCCCGGATGCGGGCGAGCAGCTCGTTCGAGGGCGTTCCTTTTCGGACGTAGTCGTCCGCGCCCAGGTCGAGCAGCTCGCTTGGCGCCGATCGATCGCGCTCGCCAGAGACGATGATGATCGGCACACTCGAGGCGGCGCGGATCTGGCGGCAGACCTCGGCGCCGTCCAGCCCGGGCATGGCCAGGTCGAGCAGGACCACGTCGACCGGCTCGGCACGGAAGCGGCGCAGCGCCTCCTCCCCGTCGTAGGCGGCCACGATCCGGTGGCCGGCCTTGCCGAGCACCGCGCCAAGCGCGCCGACCCATGCTGGCTCGTCGTCGACGACGAGCAGCGTGAGGCTGGAAGACGAGTCAGTCGCCGACATCACGCCCCTACCTTGGCATACGAGTCTGTTGATGCGAGGCGGCGCACCTCGTCGCCGACGCGCAGTGGGGCCTCGCCCGGGCCCGCATGTGTGACCGCGGCCACCAGAAGCGAGCCCACGACGACGCCGTCGGCGACAGGAGCCAATGCGACGACGTGCTCAGGAGCGGAGATCCCGAAACCGGCTGCGACAGGCGCGCGGCCGTCGACAATTCGCCGGACGCGGCCGACGAGATCGACCGCGCCGGCGCCGAGGTCCTGGCGCGCGCCGGTGACGCCGTAGCGGGGCACAACGTAAACGAACCCGGTCGAGGCACGCGCGACGGTCCTGACGCGAGCGTCGTCCGAGTTGGGGCCGACCAGGAAGCACAGCGCCAGCCCTGCCTGCCGGGAGCTGCGCTCGAAAGCGAGATCCTCGCCCGCTGGCAGGTCGGGCACGATTGCGCCATCGAATCCCGCAGCAACCATTGTCCGCGGGGCACCTGGGCCGACGGCCAGAACGGGGTTTCGATACGACATCGCGAGCAGCGGCTGAGTGAAGCCCTGGTCGCGCAGGCTTGCCGCGAGCCGGAGCGCGCTCGCGAGGCCCATTCCCGCCGCGGCGGCGGCGCGCGACGCATCTGCGATCGTCGGTCCGTCCGCGAGCGGATCACTGAACGGAACACCTATCTCCAGGATGTCGGCGCCGGCCGCGAGCGCGGCCGCGGCTACGGCAAGGGACTCGCCCTCCGTACGGTGACCGGCAAGGACATAGGCGATGAACGCCGGCCGACCGGCCGCAGCCGCCGCTTCGAACGCAGCCCGGACACGCGCCAATCCGGAACTATCTCTGCTCACGTGACGATCTCGAGATCCTTGTCGCCGCGCCCGGAGAGGTTGACCACGACGATCGACTTCTTCGGAAGGTCGGGGATCAGTCGCAGGGCGGCAGCGATGGCGTGCGACGGCTCGAGCGCCGGCAGGATCCCGCACTCTCGGGTCAGCCAGCGCAGCGCCGCTACCGCTTCGACGTCGGTGGTGCGCTCGACCTCCATTCGACCCGAAGCGGCAAGCGCCGCGAGTTGCGGGCCGACGCCCGGATAATCGAGCCCGGCTGAGATCGAATGCGGCTCGACGACCTGACCGGCTTCGGTCTGGATCAACATCGTGAATGCACCGTGAAGCACGCCGGGTTTCCCCAGGCCGAGCGAGGCCGCGTGCTCACCGAGCTCGTCGCCCCGGCCGCCGGCCTCAACGCCAATCAGCCGCGCAGGAGTGTCCAGGAACGCTCGGAATAGGCCGATCGCGTTGCTGCCGCCACCGACGCAGGCGAGGCAGACATCTGGCGGCCGTCCGATACGTTCTACAAGCTGCTGTCGAGCCTCTCGGCCGATGATCGACTGCAGCTCAGCGACCATCTCCGGGTAGGGGTGCGGCCCGGTCGCCGAGCCGAGGACGTAGAACGTCGTTTGGACGCTCGCCACCCAGTCGCGCAGCGCCTCATTGAGCGCGTCGCGCAGCGTGCCGTTGCCGGATTCAACCGGCCGCACTTCGGCGCCGAGGAGGCGCATGCGCTCGACATTCGGCCGCTGACGGGCGATGTCCGTGCTGCCCATGTAGACCACGCATTCGAGGCCGAACAGGGCGGCCACGGTCGCCGTCGCAACGCCGTGCTGACCCGCGCCGGTTTCCGCGATCAGCCTGCGCTTGCCCAAACGGAGCGCCAGGAGCGCCTGGCCGAGCGCGTTATTGATCTTGTGGGCGCCGGTATGGGCGAGGTCCTCGCGCTTCAGGAACAGGCGCGCGCCGTCGGCCGCGCCTCGGACCTCGTCCAGCGCGCGCGCCGGCACCTCAAAGAGCGGCGTTGGGCGGCCAACGTAGTCGCGTTGAAGCTGCAGCAAGGTGCGCCAGAATTCCGCGTCACGGCGAGCCTCGCGCCAGGTGGCGTCGAGCTCCGCGAGCGGCGCCACAAGCGTCTCTGGAACGTAGCGTCCACCAAACGCTCCGAATCGGCCGTGCCGGTCGACCCGGTCGGCGCCCGTCGGATCGCGTCGGGCCTGGTGCACGAAGCGTGCGATACGCCGCGGATCGCTGCCACCGTCGCGCTCGAGCCCGCTGCTCGCATCCACGTACGCCGGCCGAACCCGGGCAACGACCTCGGCAACCGACTGCGGGTTCAGGCCACCGGCGATGCCTACCGGCAGCATGCGGCCCACCCGGCGCGCCATGTCGAACGGTGCCTCGGCGCCGGCGCCGCCACCGGCAACCCGATCGGCACCTTCGAGCAGAACGTGTGTGGCACCGGCCGCCAACCATGCCTCGGCCCGACGCAGGGCGGCGCGGGTAGTTGGCGCCGGGTGCACCACGCCGATCACGGTGTCGAGGTCGCCTGCGAGCGCCGGCAGCCACTCCGGCGGAGCTTCGAACCCGGCGAGCTGGATGGCACGGACCCGGCTGGCGGCGACCAGGTCGCGGACGTCCTTCTCATCGGGGGCGCGGAAGACGAGCACCGGGCGCGGACCATCACCCAGCACCGCGGCGAGCTCGGCAACCCGATCCGGGCCGACGGCCCGACGAGTCCCCTGCGCGACCACGATGCCCGCGAAGTCGGCACCGGCCAGGCGGGCGGCAACGGCCCCCTTCGAATCGCGAATGCCGCACACCTTGACCTGCGTCCGCACCGGAAACGGCGGCAGTCGGTGCCGCGCGCCTGTTGTCGGGACGTCGCCAACGAGTGCCTTGGCCCGGGCCGCCGGATCGCGGTGACGCAGGAAGCTGGTGCCGATCAACGCTCCATGAGCTCCAGCCGAGGCGGCACGCGCCACGTCTTCGGCCGTGGCGAGCCCAGACTCGAGCAGGACGGTCGCATCTGCGGCTCGGGCAGCCTCGGCGAGACGAAATGCGCGAGGCAGGTCGACATCGAGTGTGTCGAGGTCGCGCGAGTTGATGCCAATGAGCGTCGCGTCGGCATCGAGGGCGCGCGCCAGCTCCGACTCGTCGTGCACCTCGACGAGAGCATCCATACCGGCGCGCGCGGCTTCGCCGATCAGGGTCTCGAGCCTCTCCCCGGGCAGGATGCGCGCGATGAGCAGGACAGCGTCCGCGCCGATCGTGCGCGATTGCAAGACCTGGAAGGGAGTGACGAGGAAGTCCTTGCGCAACACGGGCAGGTCGACACCGCGCGCGGCAGCGATGTCGTCGTCGCTGCCGCTGAAGCGAGTTGGCTCGGTCAGAACGGATAGCGCAGTGGCGCCCGCGGCCGCGTACCCGCGAGCGAGTGCTCGCGCGGCCTCCAAACCTGGCCCAAGTCCCGGCAGCTGACCGGCCGAGGGAGACGCGCGCTTCAGCTCGGCAACGATCGCGAACTGAGGGGAGTAGCGAAGGGCGGCTTCGAAGCGGCGCGCCGTGGGCATTCGCGCCACCTGACGCTGCAGATCATTCAGTGGCGTCTCGCGCGCGTCTGTTGCCGCGCGCCGCCGAGACGCTTCGACCAGCTGCTCCAGGACGCCACTCACCCGGAAATTGCCGCGGCCGCCGTGACAACCTCCGCGGCCCGACCCGAGTCGACCGCCTCCGTCGCCTGAGCCACACCCTCATCGATCGTTTGTGCCCGACCGGCCACGAACAACGCCGCGCCGGCGTTCAAGAGAACGACGTCACGCGTCGGGCCGGCCTCGCCACCCAGCACGGAGAGACAGATAGCGCTGTTCAGCTGCGCGTCGCCGCCTACGAGCGCCTCGGCCGGTGACCGGCGCAGCCCGAACTCCACGGCGTCGATCTTCATCTCCTCCATCCGTCGCCCTTCGATGAGCACGGCGTGGTTCGGTCCGCTCACCGAAAGCTCATCCAATCCATCGCCGGAATGGACAACGAGAGCCCGCCTGGGCTCCAGTCGGACGAGGGCGTCGGCGACCAGTCCGAGCAGCTGCACATTGGCCACGCCGACCAGTTGACGGCGAACCCGCGCCGGCGAGCTGATCGGGCCCAGAAGGTTGAACACCGTCCTGATCGGGAGTGAGCGACGAACGGGCGCCACGTGGCGCATCGCCGGGTGGTAGGAGGGTGCGAAGATGAACCCGAAGCCGGTTTCGCGGATCGAGCGCGCGACGGTCTCGGGGCCGGGATCCAGGGGTAACCCGAGCGCCTCGATCAGGTCGGCGGAACCGCAGCGCGAAGTGGCAGCGCGATTGCCGTGTTTCGCGACAGGTGCGCCGGCGCCGGCAACGACGAACGCGGCGATCGTCGAGATGTTGAAGCTCCGGCTGCCATCGCCGCCAGTGCCGCACAGGTCGACTGCATCCTCTGGCGCGTCGACGCGGACTGACTTCACGCGCATCACGCGTGCAAAGGCAGCCACCTCCTCGGCGGTTTCGCCGCGCAGGTGGAGCATCGCCAGCAGCGCGGCCGTGCCGGCGGGGTCGGCATCACCGTCCATGATCTGCTCCATGACCGCCTCGGCCAGTGTCGCCGGGAGCACTGCGCCGCTGGCCACCAGCTCGATGGCGGCAATCAGCGCGGGCCGCGACTGGGTAGCATCCATCTCGGTAGCACCCATCAGGTGACGCGGCGCGGCGATGAGTCGACCGTCCGATGGACGCCCTTTTCGACCAGGCTGCGCAGCCGATCCAGGCCGTCCCAGACGTCGACAAAGCGGGTGTACAGCGGCGGGAAGCCGAATCGCACGACGTCCGGCTGTCGAAAGTCGACGATCACGTCGGCCTTTTCGATCAACGCGCGACAGATTGGCCACGCCTCGCGATGGCGAAGCGCGACGTGGGCACCGCGCTCCGAGGCGGCTCTGGGCGTGGCGAGCTCGAAGCCGAGCGGCGCAAGCCAGGCATCGTGCAGCGCGATGGCCAGGTCGGTCAGCTCGGCCGCCTTGGCGGTCACCCGATCCATACCTGCCTCCTCGAACATGTCTAGGCTGGCATCGAGCGCGAGAATGCCGAGGATCGGTGGCGTTCCGGCGAGGAAGCGCTCCAGACCCGCCACAGGCTGATAGGGATGGCTCATCGCAAACTGGTCGGCCTGCCCGAACCAACCCTGAATCGGGGATTGAAGCTGGTCCTGTAGCTCGCGCCTGACGTAGAGGTAGCCCGGGCCGCCCGGTCCAGCGTTCAGATACTTGTACGAACATCCGATCGCCAGGTCGGCGCCGGACAGGTCGATTGCCACAGCGCCGGCCGAGTGGCTGAGGTCCCAAACGATCGGCACTCGCGTGGACTGTTCGGCCGCGGCCATGTCCAGCAGGCGGCCGGATCGGTAGTCGACGTGCGACAGGCAGATCAGCGCGGCATCGGCGCGAGCGAGGGCCTCTTCGGCCGACGCGACAAGGACGAACTCTCGTCCCCGCGCGGTGGCTACGCCGCCGAGGACGTAGCGGTCAGTCGGAAAGTTGGCCGCGTCGGTCACAACCGGTCCGTCGCGAACGTCGAGCATGGCGTGGGTGAGCTTGAACAGGTTCACCGTCGTCGAGTCGCATACCAGCACCTCGCCCGGCTGCGCCCCAAGGCACGCGGCAGCCAGCCGGTCACCAACCTGCGCGGGTAGTCCGATCCAGTCCGGCCAGCCCTCGACCACCCGGCTGCCCCACGCTGCTGTGCCACTCGCCAGCCGTTCGGCGACGGACTGCGAGAGGCGACCAAGTGAGTTGCCATCGAGATAGATGCGCTCGGGGTCGTCGATCACGAATCCGTCCCTGAGGCTCGCCAGCGGGTCCGTTGCGTCGCGCGCCGCGGCAACATCCCGCTCCAGACCGAGCTGGTCAGTCATATCGGCAAGGATTGACGAGCCGCCCGACGCTCTCGATCTCGACGACCACCTCGTCGCCGTCGTGCAGCGTGACCTTCGGATCGCGGAACCAGCCCACGCCGGCCGGCGTGCCGGTAGCGATCACGTCGCCCGGCTCGAGCGTCATTGCCTGCGAACAGAAGCTGACCAGTGCGGCAACGCCGAAGACCATCTCGGCCGTCGACGCGTCCTGCATCACCTCGCCGTTGACCAGGCAGCGGATCGAGAGCTGCTGTGGATCCGGGATCTCGTCGGCGGTCACCAGCCACGGCCCCATCGGGCAGAACGTGTCGAGCGACTTGCCGCGAACGAACTGCTTGTCCGAGAACTGCAGGTCACGCGCACTGACGTCGTTGAGGCACGTGTAGCCGGCGACGTAATCGAGCGCGTCCGCCTCGCTGACACGCCGACAGGTGCGTCCGATGACTACGGCCAGCTCGGCCTCGAAGTCGACACCCTGGGTCAGGTTCGGCGACCAGCGGATGGCCGACCCGGCGCCTATCACCGATGTCGGCATCTTGGCGAAGAGCACCGGATGATCGGGAGCGTCCCGGTTCTGCTCCTCGCCGTGACTCTGGTAGTTGACGCCGGCGGCCAGGATCTTGCCCGGCCGCGGCACGGGCGCCAGAAGCTCGACCGACTCGAAAGCCACGCCCTCGCCGGCCGCAGTGCCGGCGGCCCTCTGCCACGCGTCGCGGATGTGCGCGAGACCGCCGGGCCAGTCGGCCAGCAGCTCGGTCATCGTGCGCGGCATGTCTTCGTCCAGCTCGGAGCTCGCCACGACTTGGCCGTCCTCGACGATGCCGAGCCGGGCGTCAGATCCGAACGAGATCAGCTTCACCTTCTTGGACCTCCGGTCTGGGCGATCAACACGCCAATGATGACCAACGCGCCGCCGACCAGTTGGATCGGGGTCAGGACCTCGCCGAAAAGGAGCGATGCGAGGGCGATCGTATAGACCGGCTCGACCGTGCTGACCAGCGAAGCCTGGGCAGCGCCGATGCGTCGGGTGCCGGCGTAGAACGTCTGCAGCGCAAGTGCCGTGGCGATGAAGCCGACACCGAAAAGCGCCCACCAGACGTCGCCCGGGATCTGCCACGGGAGCACCGGCCGATTGGTCGCCAGCGCCCCGATCCACCACGCCACGGCTGTGGCGCTGAGCATGATCGCCGCAGTCGGCGCGGCGTCCCTGCTTGACTCCGGAGTGGCTGCCTCGGAGTCGTACGGCTGGATCGGCGGCGCCCTCTGCGCCGGGATCGCTCGCTGATCGCCCGACAGCCGCTCGGCCATGATGATCCAGACGCTGTAGATGATGGGCGACGCGACGATGAGCGCCAGGCCGATAAATGGGGGCGCGTCATTCGGGTCGATGCCGCCGACCGCGAGCGCTACGCCGGCCATCGACAGGCCCAGGGCGAGCCACGCGCGCCGGCCCTCGAGCCGGCGCGCGAAGCGGATCGACAGGACCGCCACGATCGCCGGGTAGATGTAGACGATCAGAGCGGCGAGCGAAGCCGACACGGTTTCGAGCCCGGCAAAGTAGGTGCCGCTGTTGCCGACGAAGAAGACGCCGAGCAGCACCAGGATCAGCACGCGACGTCGTGAGAGGCCGAACAACGCTCGGCGCTGAGCCGGCCAGATCAGCAGCCAACCCCACGACAGCAGCGCGGCAAATAGAAAGCGCCACGCGAGGAGCGTCATCCAGTCGACGCCCGCGGCGTAGATCGGCTTGGCGAACAGCGCGCCCGAACCGTAGCCACAGGCCGAGATCACGATCAGGATGACGCCCAGCGTGCGCTCGCGGTCCATCACCAGATCCACGCGGCGGGCATGCCGATCGATGCTACAGGGCAAGCCGCCCAGACTCGGTAGACTCGGCGGCGTGGAAATCAACGAGAAGGAGCAGCCGGACGTGTTGATCCTGGCCGACGATCTGATCTGGGCGTCACGACTCAGCGCCGCCGTCGACCGCGCCGGAGCGCACGGTCGCATGGCGCGTTCAGTTGACGAGCTCACGGCGCTGACCGCGGAGCGCAGCGACGCGGCGGTGATCGTCGATCTCAACGGCCGCGGCTACGACGGCGTCGAAGCGGTGAGATCTGCGGCGGCATCCGGCGGCCGCGTGCTGGCGGTCGGTCAGCATGAAGACCTCGACCTGCGGCGCAGCGCGCTCGCGGCGGGTGCACGACGTGTCTTCTCGTACAACAAGCTCTTCACCGATGGCCCATCGGTCGTCGCCGCGCTGATCGGCAACCGGCTGTGAGCACGCGTTCGATCGGTGCCGAGCGCTACGGCGAGCGAATCCGTCGCGCCCAGGAGCGGCTGCCCAGCGAGGATGCCGCTGCCCTGCTGATCGGCGTCGGCGCCGATCTCCAGTGGCTGACCGGCTACGGCGCGCAGCCGCTCGAGCGGCTGACGATGCTGGTCGTGCCGACCAATGGCAAGCCCAAGCTGGTCGTGCCGCGGTTGGAGCTGTCGGCCGCCGAGGCGTGCACCGCGGCCGGCGCGGGGCTGGTCGATCTCGTCTCGTGGCAGGAGACCGAGGACCCGTTCGCGCTCGTCGCGCGCCTGCTCGACGACAGTGACAGCCGGCCCGAGATCCAGATGGGCGCTCTTGGTGGAGCGTGGGGCCGGCTCGGCGGATTGCTCGTGTCCGATCGGCTCTGGGCAACCTTCCTGCTCCGCCTCCAGGCCGCTGTGCCGGACGCCGCGTTCGGCCTTGCCTCGACGATCGTCGGCCCGTTGCGTGCCGTGAAGGACGCAGAGGAGATAGAGCTGCTGCGCCGGGCTGCCCATGCGGCTGACCGGGTGGTGGGCCAGATCGGCGCGGGACGGCTGGTAGGTCGCACGGAGTCTGACGTTGCTCGTGAGGTCGGTGAGCGGCTGGTCAACGAGGGCCACGACGTTGCCGCCTTCGCGATCGTCGCAAGCGGTCCGAACTCGGCATCGCCGCATCACGAGCCTGGTGATCGCGAGATCCGTGCCGGCGAGCCGATCGTGCTCGACATCGGTGGCTCGATCGACGGCTACGCGTCGGACATCACTCGCACCCTGTGGGTCACCGGCGACGAGGGCACTGCGCCCGACGGCGAGTTCGCGCGGCTGTACAGCGTGCTCCAGGATGCCCAGGCCGCAGGACGAGCTGCCGTTAGGCCGGGCATTGCCTGCGAGCAGATCGACGCCGCGGCGCGGCAGACGATCGACAAGGGCGGTTTCGGGGAATTCTTCATACATCGCACCGGGCATGGAATCGGACTCGAGGTGCACGAGGACCCGTACCTCGTCGCCGGCAACGACGCCCCGATGGCCGTCGGCAACGCGTTCAGCGTCGAGCCGGGTATCTACCTCGACGGGCGCTACGGCGCGCGCATCGAGGACATCGTCGTTTGTGCGGCGGACGGTCCCGACGAGCTCAACCAGGCATCGCGCGATCTGATGGTGGTTAGCGGGACCTAGCCGCGGTCGATGTATGATCGGGCGCAGTCGGGGCGCCCTAACCCGAGTGCCGCGTGCCCCAGGTGTCTATGAATCTCGATCAATCGGCAGCGCCGACCGACCACAACGGCGACTCATCGCAAGGTCCAACGGCCGCTCAGCTGCGCCGCTTCATCAAGTCGCGCGCGTACGTGCCGTTGCACGAGCTGCGTCGCCGCTTTGAGCTCAACGGCGAGCTCGACGAGGTCTCGTTGATCGAGGTATCCGATAGCGGCCACGTCTACGTGGGCCTGCCCGGGCGCGAGGCAGAGTTCGTCGGCGCGCTCGCGCGCGATGGCGATATCGGCCTCGAGCTCTGCTACGACCCGCTCGTGCCGATCGTCGTCGGCGTCTATCCGATAAGGCCCGTCACCCGCAACTGATCCGTTCTCGGCACCCCTCGACGTATACTAGGGGGGAGTATGCAGAACGTATCTCCGATTGAGCTCATCCTGCCCATCGAGGGCATGACCTGCGCTTCGTGCGTGAACCGGGTCGAGCGTTTTCTGCGCCGCACCGAGGGCGTCGTCGAGGCCAACGTCAACCTCGCCACCGAAAACGCGTCCGTCACCTTCGATCCGTCGCGCGTGGGACGGGCGGAGCTGACGCGTGCAGTGGAGGCGGCCGGCTACGAGGTCCGCGCCGAGGGGCCACAGGTGGCGTTCTCGGCGCTCGACGAGGCCGCCGATCGTGACGCGGAGCGCCGAGCGCGCGAGACTCGCGCGCTCGGCCTGCAGGCTGCCGCGGCACTGGCCATTGGCCTGGCGATGATGGCCGTCACGCTGTGGCCGACGCGCGTCATGGCGCTCGAGCAGCTCAACCTGCTGATGCTCATCCCGGCGACGATCGTCCAGTTCGGCTTCGGCTGGCGCTTCTACGAGGCAGCAATCCGCGCCGCGCGCCACCGCTCGGCCAACATGAGCACGCTCGTCGTTCTCGGCACGACCGCCGCGTGGGCGTACTCGGCCGTGGTGACACTTCGTCCCGAGCTGGTCATGGCGGCCGGAATCGAGCCGATGACCTACTTCGACAGCGCCGCAGTGATCATCGGCCTCGTCCTGGCTGGTCGCTGGCTCGAGGCGCGCGCCAAATCGGCCACGGCGGGTGCGGTTCGGCGCCTGGCCGGACTACAGCCGAGCACCGCGCGCCTGGTGCGCGACGGGCGCGAGGAGGACGTGGCCCTAGCCGATGTCCATGCGGGTGATCTCGTTCGGGTCAGGCCGGGTGAGCGCATCGCGGTCGATGGTCGGGTTGTCGAAGGCTCGTCGAGCGTGGATGAGTCGATGCTCACCGGCGAGGCGATGCCGGTCGTCAAGGTCGTTGGCGACGAGGTGATCGGGGCGACCATCAACGGCACGGGCAGCTTCGTGCTGCGTGCGACGCACGTTGGCCGCGATACGGTGCTGGCCCAGATCGTGCGCCTGGTCGAGCAGGCCCAGGGATCACGGGCGCCGATTCAGCGCCTCGCCGACGCAGTCACCGGCTGGTTCGTGCCGGCGGTGCTGGCGATCGCCGCGCTGACGTTCGTCACGTGGATGGCATTTGGTCCAGAGCCGCGCCTGACGTACGCGCTGGTGAGCACGATCAGCGTCCTGATCATCGCCTGCCCGTGCGCGATGGGTCTCGCAACGCCGACGGCGATCATGGTCGCCACCGGCCGCGGCGCCGAATCGGGCGTGCTAATCCGAGGGGGAGAGGCGCTCGAGCAGGCCGAGCGGATCGACACGGTCGTGTTCGACAAGACGGGCACCCTGACGAGCGGCCGGCCGTCCGTGGCCGAGATCGTTCCCGCGCCCGGTTTTGAGTCAGACGAGGTCCTGCGCGTGGCGGCCGCGGTCGAGACGGGCAGTGAGCACCCGCTCGCGACGGCGATCATCGAGCGCGCTCGGAGTGAAGGAATCTCGGTCCCGCCGATCACCGATTTTGAGGCGGCGGCCGGCCACGGCGCGCACGCCAAGGTCGATGGTCAGCCGGCAATCGTCGGCAACGCTCGGCTGATGGCAGACCACGAGCTCGACGTCACCCAGGTGGCCCCGCTCGCCTCGGCCCTCGAAGCGGCCGCCGAGGCCGGTCGGACCCCGATCCTCGTTGCCGGTCGCGGACAGCTGATCGGGCTCATCTCCGTGAGCGACCCGATCAGGGCCGAAGCCGCAATCGCCGTCGCGACGCTGCGTGCGCGCGGCGTCGACGTGTGGCTGCTGTCGGGTGATCAACGCCGAGTGGCCGAGGCCGTCGCCGCCGAGGTGGGCATCGACCGTGATCGCGTGGTCGCCGAGGTACTGCCCGCCGACAAGGCGGCCCATATTCGGCGGCTCCAGGCCGAGTCACACGTGGTGGCGATGGTTGGCGACGGCATCAACGACGCTCCGGCGCTGGCCCAGGCCGATCTGGGGGTCGCCATCGGCAGTGGCACCGACGTCGCGATCGAGGCATCCGATGTGACCCTGGTCGGCGGCGATCCGCGCCTCGTCGGCTCGGCGCTCGATCTCGCTCGGCGCACGATGCGCATCATTCGTCAGAACCTGTTCTGGGCCTTTGCCTACAACGTGGTCCTTATCCCGGTGGCGATGGGCGTGCTCTATCCGTTCACCGGAATGCTGCTCGATCCGATCCTTGCCGCCGGAGCGATGGCCATCAGCTCGGTCACGGTGATCGCCAATTCGCTGCGTCTCAACCGGTTCGTCGCGGGGCGTACCACGCTCGGCTGACGATGGTCGCCTGATCATGGTTGCGTTGCGGTCCTAGAGTGTGGACAGGGTCGCGTCACCGGCCCGGTAGATCCTTCGAGGAATATGGACATGCGGCACGCGCGCATGACGCCTTGGCTTGCCGGCGCAGCGCTCGCGGTAATGGCGATAGCGATCGTCTTGCCCACGTCTCCAACGGCCGCAGTGGATCCCCGGCCGGCCGATTTGAATCAGCTGCCCGAGCCCACGCCCTCGAGTTACGACTCATGCGACCCGGAGCCGACTGCGTCGCCTGAGCCGACAGCGACTCCCGATCCGACTCCGACGACTGAGCCATCACCCTCGCTCGAGCCCACTCCGACTCCCGAGCCGATGTCCAGCCCAACCTGGGGAGAATCACCGGGATCGAGGCTGGGATCGCCCGAGATCTTCGGCTACCTCCCGAACTGGGACCTCGATGCCAACATCGATTACGGCGCAATCACGACCATCGCCTATTTCGGCTTGGCCGCCGGTGCCAACGGTCAGCTCGTGCGCAGGACGGCGAACGGCAGGCTGACGACGGAGTACTCGCGCTGGCAGTCGGCAAGGGTCAATGCGGCGATCAATGAGGCTCACGCAAACGGGGTCAAGTTCGTGCTGACCGTCGAGCGCATGGCATGGGACACGAACTCAAAGGAGATCACCCGCACGTTGCTCAGCAGCCCGGCCCTGAGAGCGTCGCTCGTCGTCGACATCGTCAACGAGATCGAGTTACGCGGTGTGGACGGCGTGAGTCTCGATTTCGAGCCAATCCTGAGCGACCAGCGCGACAACTTCGCAAGCTTCGTTGGTGAGCTGCGGGCCGCGCTGTACGTCGCGGATCCGGCACATCAGCTGACGTTCGCCGCGACCGGCTCGCAGCCGGGGCTGACCTACCAGATGATCGGCAACGTGACCGCCTCGGGTGCGGCCGACGCGGTGATCATCATGGGCTATCCATTGCGCGCGCTCGATGCCAAGTACGCCGGCGGCCTGGCGCCGATGCGCTCGCCGACGTCCTACGACCTGGTGCAGATCACCACCGCGTACCTCAACCAGGTCGCGCCGGACAAGATCGTCATGGCCCTGCCGTGGTACGGGAGGCAGTGGCCGACCACGACCGCGGAGGTGAATTCGATCGTCCAGGAGGATCGGCGTCTGTTCGACAGGCCGCGCAACATCGGCTACTCGGCGGCAGTCAGCCTGGCCTCGACCTACGGCCGCCAGGTCGACCCGGTCGAGGATTCGGCCTGGACCGTGTTCCGCACGAAGCACTGCGCCGAGGCGCCGGAGACGTGGCAGCAGGTCTATTACGACGATGTCGAGACGCTCGGCCGAAAGTACGACTGGGTCGTCTCCCAGGGTTTGGCCGGCGTCGGCATCTGGGCGCTCGGCTACGACAACGATCTGCCAGAGATGTGGAAGCTGCTGCGCGTCAAGTACCGCGGCCTGGTCGACACGAGCCCACCCACGGGCGCGGTCGGGATCATTTCCGAGGAGGCGTCGTGCCGGCCCACCAACGTCATCCTCAACCTGACCGTGGACGACGGCGCCGAAGGCAGCGGGGCAGCGTTCGTGAGGCTGTCGAACGCGCCCGACCTCGACGCCGCCGGCGCGCTGATCCACGGCCGCACCTATCCGGTTACAGCGGAGATCGCCTGGTCGCTGTCGGATGCCTCAGTAGGCGGAAGCGAGTCACCGACGCCCAGGACCGTTTACGTGCAGTGGCGTGACGTGGCCGGCAATTGGTCGCCGGTAGTGGCCGAACCGGCGCCTTCAAGCGAGCCCGCGGTGGCGACCGTGGTCGTCGCGTCAGGAGCGACAGCAGTGCGCGACGGGAACGTGCCGATCACCATCAGTCAGCAGGACGGTCCGCCGATCTCGCGCGTCCTCGTCTCGAGCAGCTCGGCTACTCAGGCAGATGGCGTCCTGACGAGTGCCGAAGACTTCGCGCCCGCCGAGACGCTCAGCTTCTCCCTGACCGACGCCGCCACTGGCGGGACTGCGGCCGACGGTCCGCGGTCGGTCTATGTCCAGTGGCAGGACAGCGGCGGCTGCTGGTCGGTTCCGCTGGCCACGCCGCTGGTGCTCGATCGAGTCGCCCCAGCCGGCTCGCTTTCGGTCGACGGCTCGCCGGTGGCGTCGCGATCCGGTGAGGTCCAGGTGCTCGCCCCGGCCACCGACGGCGGCAGTGGCGTGACCGCTGTCGAGCTATCGAACGACGGCACGACCTGGCAGCAGTTCCCAGCGTCGAGCCCGTCCGTGACCTGGACAGCGGGCCTGATCCCCGACGGGACGTGGACGATCAGGGCTCGATGGACGGACGCGGCCGGGAATGTGAGCGCATCGGTGACGATGTCGCTGCTGCTCGACCGCGTCGCGCCGACGGTGACAAAGCCACTGCCCGCGTTGCGGACCGGTACCCAGCTTGGTCAGACCAATGTGCCGGTCTCAGCCAGCTGGCAGGCGACGGACGCCGGCTCCGGCGTGACGGCCGAGCAGGTCGAGCTGGTGCGCGACAACGGCCAGACTGTGCCGGTTTCCATGGTTGGCCCCTCGATCGCGCAGGGCTTCGTTCCACCCACCATTCCGTGGCGCTTCCGTGTCAGCGCGACCGACGCGATAGGAAATGTCGGCACCCATGTCCAGTCGGATCCGTTCGTGGCGACGCTCAACCAGGAGAACGCGAACGGCGTGGCCTACACGGGAACGTGGAAGCGCGTGTCCCTGAGTGGCTCGTCAGGCGGCTCGGTTAGATACGCAACGGCAAAGGGTGCGACCGCCAAGCTGTCGTTCACCGGACGCTCTGTGGCGTGGGTCGCGCCGCTCGGCACGAATCGGGGCACGGCCAAGGTGATCATCGACGGCGTCGTCGTCGCAACGATCGATCTTGGCGCGCCGGCGCAGTCACGGATGCTCGTCTTCAGCCGCACCTGGCTGACGTCGGGCAGCCACTCGATCAAGGTCAAGGTCCTCGGCACGGGCCGTGTCGACCTGGATGCGTTCATCGTCCTGAGGTGACCGTTGCCGCGACAATGCCGCGATGAGCGTCAGAAGCGGCCAACGCGGTGGTGATTTCCGCTACGAACACCCGATCGAGGTCCGATTCGCCGACACGGATGCCTTCGGGCACGTCAACAACGCCGTCTACCTGACCTACTTCGAGGCGGCCCGCGCCGGCATCTACGCCAGGGTGGCGGGCACTCCGTTCGGGACCGGCGCGCAGGCATCGGAGCGAACTTTCGTCATCGCCGAGGCGAACGTCGTCTACCGCGCGCCGGCGTTCTTCGGCGAGACGCTTCTCGTCGGCTGCCGCTTCGCGTGGGCGAGCCGCTCATCGTTCGGGATCGAATACCGGGTGCGAGCCGATGCGTCGATCGTCGGCCCCGCGCGCCTGGTCGCCGACGGCGAATCGACGCAGGTCATGTTCGACCTGGTGAAAAATCGGGTCCGGCGCGTACCCGCAGATCTGCTCGAGATGTTCGAGGAGTTCGAGGGCCGGACGATCCCGCGTCGCTGACGTGCCCGTGCCGCTGACGCGCCGGTACCGCTCACGGAAGGTCGCGAGCGGCTAGACCTCGAAGCGGCGGAAGACGGCTACTGCGTTCTGGCCGCCGAAGCCGAAGCCATTGATCATCGCCGTGTCGACCTTCGCCTGGCGCGCGACGAGCGGAACGTAGTCGAGGTCCAGCTCGGGCAGATCGGGCTCCTCGAGGTTGATCGTCGGTGCGATTACGCCCTCGCGGATCGCCCCGATCGCGGCGAAAGCGTTGATCACCCCGGCGGCGCCGATGGTGTGGCCGACCATCGATTTGGTGGCGCTGATCGCGACCTTGTGAGCGTGGCCGCCCATGGCGCCCTTGATCGCGCGTGTCTCGGTCTGGTCGTTGAGCGAGGTGCTCGTGCCGTGAGCGGCGATGTAGTCGACCTCGTCCGGCGCCACGCCGGCGTCCTGCATCGCCTTGGTCATGGCCATGCACGCTCCCCGGCCGGTTGGCTCGGGCGCCGAGATGTGGAACGCGTCGGCGGTCAGTGCCGCGCCGATCAGCTCAGCGTGGATGGTTGCGCCACGGTCGAGCGCGTGCTGGGCACTCTCGACGATCACGACGCCGGCGCCCTCGCCATACACGAAGCCGTCGCGGTTGCGGTCGAACGGGCGCGAGGCGCGTTGTGGCTCGTCGTTGCGCCGGGAAAGGGCATGCATGTTGCCCAGCGCAGCGAAACCGATCGGCAGCAGCGGCGCCTCGGTCCCGCCGGCGAGCACCACGTCGACCTCGCCGCGCTGGATCATGCGCAGCGCGTCGAGGAAGCAGATGATCGACGTCGCACAGGCCGCTGACTGAGTGATCACCGGTCCGGTCAGGCCGTGCTCCATCGACAGCTGGCAGGCGGCCATCGATGCCGAAAGTGCCGGAAACGCGAACGGACTGACCGAGTTCGGGCCCTTGACGCGTAGAACCTCGGACCCGATTGTGACCTGCTCCATGCCGCCGCCGCCGGTGTTCACCGCCACGGCGACTCGATCTCTACGTTCCGGAGACCAGTCGCTGAAGTCGAGTCCGGCGTCGGCGACGGCCTCGTTCCCGGCGGCCATCGCGAAATGCACGAAACGGCTCATCCGGCGCGCCATCTTGCGGTCCATCGCGATCGTTGGGTCGAAGTCCTTGACCTCGGCCGCGATGCGCACGTCGAACCCGGTTGGGTCAAAGGTGGTGATCGGCCCGCCGCCGCTCACTCCGGCGACCAGGTTGCGCCAGAAGGTGGGGTGATCGTTGCCGATCGGGGTCACGGCGCCGAGGCCGGTGACGACGGCG
>DASQLS010000002.1:0-6535 GCA_035629915.1 Candidatus Limnocylindrales bacterium
CCCGCCGTGGCGCCGCGGTCGAAAGGTGGACCAGGTGCTCGAGCTGGTGGACCTGACCGATGCACGATCGCGTCGTGCGTCACAGATGTCGGGCGGCATGCAGCGCCGCCTCGAGCTTGCCTGTGCGCTGGTTCATGAGCCCGCGCTGCTCGTGCTGGACGAGCCCACGGCGGGCATCGATCCAATCCTCCGGACCCGAATTTGGGAAGAGATCGAACGTCTGCGCAGCACCGGCGTGACGGTCATCGTCACGACCCAGTACGTCAGCGAAGCCGAGTACTGCGATGCCGTCGCGCTGATCTCGGACGGCCGCCTGGTCGCTTACGGCACGCCCCAGGATCTCCGCCGTCAGGCGTTGGGTGGCGAGGTTATCGAGATTGGCACCCACGCGCCCTTCGACGCCCGATCGATGGCGCCGGTCGAAGGCGTAGTTGCCGTCCGTCAGACCGGCCCGACTCAACTTCTGGTAATCGCCGAGGACGCGGGATTGGCAAGTCCGCTGGTAAACGATGCGGTCGAGAACGCCGGCGGCGCGGTCGAATTCAGCCGCGAGTACCGGCCGACGTTTGACGAGGTCTTCACCGCCCTGGTGACGGCCGATCTCGAGCGCCGCAAGCCGGAAAACGGGGATCCGGCGAGCACCGTGGCTCCCGGCCCGGCGACGATGCTCCGACCGCGATGAGAGAGCTCGTCGTTGGCCCGTTCAAGTCACTCGTGCGCGTCTTTGCCCAGGTGCGCAAAGAGCTGATCCAGGTGCGCCGCAGGCCCGGCGCGTTCTTCAGCCTGGTGCTCGGACCGTTTCTGATCATGGCCATCTTCGGCCTTGGCTTCACCGGCGTGAGGCGGCCTCTTGAAACGGTCATCGTCATCCCGCCCGACCTGTCCCTCCCACGCGATGCCGCCTATTACCAGGAGCTCGCGGGGCCGGCAATAACAATCGTCGGGGTGACCGAGGATGCCGCCGCCGCTGAGGCACAGCTCGTGGCTCAGGAGCTGGACCTCGTCGTCGTCGCACCGGCCGATGCCGCCCAGAGCTTCCGAGCCGGTCAGCATGCCGAGATCCAGGTCCAGATCAACTCGATCGACCCGGTCGGCGCCGCATACGGGACGTTCATCGCCCAGGTGCTCAACCAGCAGATCAACGAGGAGATCATCAAGGAGGCTGTCACCGAGGGACAGTCCTATGTGCTGGAGCAGGGTGGCCAGGTGTCGCAGATACCTCCCGAGGTAATCGCCCAGCCGACGACCGTCACGGTGACCAACGTCGCGCCGAGCGTGCCCTCGGTGGTCGGCTTCGCAGCGCCCGCGGCGCTGGCGCTGATGCTCCAGCACATGGCCGTGACGCTGACCGCCTTGTCATTCGTGAGGGAGCGGTTGTCCGGCGCGATGGAGCTGTTCAGGATCTCGCCGGTCAACTCGCTCGAGCTGGCGCTCGGCAAATACCTCGGGCTGGGAATCGTTTCAGTCGTGATCGCGGCGATCTCGACGGCCCTGTTGGTTGGCGTATTGGGCGTGCCCATGCTCGGCAGCGCCGTGATGGTCGCCGCCGTAATCGGGCTGATCATCTTTGCAAGCCTCGGCATCGGACTCATCATTTCGGTCGTGTCCGACTCAGAGAGACAGGCTGTCCAGCTTGCACTTCTGCTGCTGCTGGCCTCAGTCTTCTTCAGTGGCTTCGTGCTGCCCGTGTCGGAATTCCGTGAAGGAGTTCAGATCGCCGCATACGCTTTGCCGGTGACACACGGCATCCAACTGCTCCAGGAGATCATGCTCCGTGGCGAGATCACATCGTGGTGGTCCCTGGCCGTGCTCGGTGGCCTGAGCATCGTGTTTCTGTTCCTGACCGTTTTGCTGGTGCGCCGCGCGATGCGGAATGCCTGACGACACGATCGTCGTCGACGGCCGAGCGCCGCGCGGCCGAAAGCGGCGGCTGGGCATGCAGCTGTCCGGCGTGGCGCTGATCGCCTACGGCGTGATCGGCATCGTGCTGTTCGTGGGCGTGGCAGTCGCAGTGGGTCGGCCGCTCGATCGCATCCAGCGGCTGTCCGAATCCGCCGAAGAGGTCCGAGCCGCGGCGGTTGAGTCGCTCGATCAGGCCGAGGCCACGATCGAGGGCACGGCCAGCGGAGTCGACCGGATGGACGACAGCCTGGGCCAGGCCAATGCCGCGATCGGCCGCGCGTCGACTATCGCGAACGGCGTCGCGGCGAGCATGTTCCAGCTACGCGACTCGTCGAACATCACGATCTTCGGTCAGGCGCCGTTTGCCGGGCTGTCAACGAGTTTCGACGTCGCCGGCACTCAGCTCGGCCTGCTGGCCGGTGATCTGACAGCGATTGGCGTGGCACTGGAAACGAATCGCACGGACGTCGTCGCGACCTCAGAGAACCTTGAGGAGCTGGCGGCGACGATCGGCGATCTGTCCGACGCCGTGAATGACGCGCCCAGCGTCGACGTCGCGCCGGCCACGATCAACAACCTTCGACTCGGGATCTACGCGATCTGTGGCTGGCTGGTGATCCTCGGCATCGCCTGCGTGTTGGGAGGCATGTACTTGGTCATGCACGGGCGCAGGCGCAGGCCGGCGATCCAGGCCTAAGCCGCTTTCTTGCGCGTCCGGGTCCTGGTCGCCGTCGACGACTGACGCTTCGCGCCGGACTTCGCAGCGCCGGACTTGGCTTTGCCGGTTTTGGCGGCACTTTCCTGTGACCTGGCGAGGCTCGCCTGGAGCGCTTCCATCAGGTCGACCACCTTGGGCTCCGGCTTGCGCCGCTTGGCTGATCGTGCCTCGCCCTTCATCTTGCTTTCGATCAGGTCGTGCAGCGCCGAGCGGAACTGATCCTTGTACTGCTCGGGCTTGAACTGTCCGGCGAGGCTGTCGACGAGCGTTCGGGCCATCGCGACTTCCCTTGGCGCAGGCGAGGCGGCCTTGCCGCCAGGCAGATCGAGCTGATCGGTCGATCGGATCTCGTCCGGCCAGTACATCGTCTCCAGCACCAGCGTCGAGTCGTACACGCGCAGCGTCGCCAGACGCTCCTTGGTGCGAATGGTTACCTTCGCCACCGCCACCCGGCCGGTCTCCTCGAGTGCGCGTCGGAGCAGGTTGAAGGCCTTGGCGCCTACGTCGGTCGGCTCGAGGAAGTACGTCTTCTCGAAATAGATCGGATCTATCTCGTCGAGTTCGACAAAGTCGCCGATCTCAATCGTGTGCGTCCGTTCCGGCTTCCTCTCTTCGATCTCTTCCGCCTCGAGCACCACGAACTCGCCCTTGCGCGTCTCGTAGCCGCGCGCCGTGTCCTCCCAGGCGACCTCCTTGTCCTCCTTGGAGCAGAAGCGCTTCTCGACGATCGGGGCGCCGTCCTTCTTGTGAACGAGGCGGAAGTGGACGTCCTTCTGTTCGGTCGCCGTGTACAGCTTGACCGGGATAGTCACCAGGCCAAAGTTGATCACGCCGGTCCAGATCGATCTCACCGAGCAACTATCTGCCAGCTGCCATGCACGACGCCATGCCTGCTCCCGTCCACAACGTGAAAGAATCGTCACGCCGATGGCCGTCATGCATGAAACCCTGCCGCTTTCCGACCCTGTCCTGCGCGCGCCGGACCTGGATCTGGCCACGCTAGTTGCCCACTGGGCGCCCTACGGCGCGCGCTGGCCGATGACCGCCGAGCAGATGCGCGGCGCTGATCGCCGCGCCGGGCGCCTCGGCGTGCCCAGCCTCGAGCTGATGGAGCAGGCCGGTTTTGCAGTCGCGGCGACGGCGCGCGCACTGCTCAACTCGATCGACCGGCCGTCATCGGGCCTCGTGCTCGTGCTCGGCGGCCCGGGCAACAACGGTGGCGACTCGTTCGTGGCGGCAAGACATCTGGCCGAGGCAGGCATTCGCTGCCACGTAGTCCTGGTCACCAGCGCCGAGCGGCCGGGGACCGTGAACGCCGCTGCCAATTGGGACCGACTCGATGGCCTGGCCGATGTCGAGCTCGTCCATGCTCCAGCGGGACACGATGTGTCGCTGTTCCTGAACGGGTTGGAGCGCGCGGCCCTGGTAATCGATGGTCTGCTGGGCACGGGAGTTCGCGGCCGGCTGCGCGAGCCGATCGATCAGGCGGTCGAGCTGGCCATCGCCGCGCGGCGCCACGGCGTTCCGCTGCTGGCGATCGATACGCCCACCGCCCTGGACCTGACGTCGGGCACGCCGTCCGATCCCAATGTCCGAGCCGATGTCACGGTCACGTTCCACCGTCCCAAGGAAGGTCTGCGGACTCGAATGGGCAAGGCACTCGCCGGCCGTGTGCTGGTCGCGCCGATCGGCATCCCGCCCGAGGCCGACCATGACTGAGGCCATGAACGAGGCCGCGCTCGATGACTGAGCCGCGCCCGCGCGTGCGCGATCGAGATGTCGTCCTGGTGGCGGCTCTCGTCATCGCCGGCGTCGTCGCATTCGCCTGGCTGACCGGCCTGATTCCAATTCTGGACAACGCGGTCGGCCTCGCTCCGGTGATCATCGTCGGCTTGATCGCAGTCACTTTGGTCGTGCTTTTCAGAACCGCCCGCCCGCGCTGACTGAGTCAGCGGCGGGCACGTGTGAAGAGGTCGAACTTCCGTTCCTCGCCGCGCATGAGGCGGCCGATGTTGTCGTGATGCGCGATCCAGACCACTGCCGCGCCTAGCACGCCGAACAGGAAATCGGCCGGCTGGTTCCAGCCGAGCAGGACGAACATGCCGATGAACGCGGCGCCGGCGGCGGTGCCGATCAGCGATCCGAGCGAGACGTACTTGGTGATCGCGATCGTGCCGAAGAAGAACGGCGCCGCGAGAAGCACGGCCAGCGGCTGAATGAACAGCGCGGCGCCGATGCCGGTGGCCACGCCACGCCCGCCGTGAAAGCGCAGGAACACCGACGCCCATGCGCCGACGACCGCGGCGACGCCGGTGAGCGCCACCGCCAGCGGCGACGCTCCAAGCAGCGACGCCACGGCAACCGGCACGAATCCCTTGAGAACGTCGAGCGTTGCGACGGCCACCGCGCGGCGCGCGCCCATCGCGCGCAGGGCGTTCGTGCCGCCGGTCCGGCCGCTGCCCACCGTTCGCGGATCGACGGCACCGGTCAGCCGCGCGACGAGGACGCCCATCGGCAACGAGCCCGAGAGGTAGCCAATCGCGACGAACACGGCGTCGATCAGCGGCTGTGGCAACACGCCCGGCAGTATCGCCGCTCAGCGACTCCGCCAACTGGGTTTCTTGCGCCGTTGTGGGGGCCCGCGTACCATCGGCCGCGATGACCCCCGCGTTTCACTCGGCCGTCTGAGCGTGGCAGTCGGCTCCTCCAACAGCTTCGACCTGATCGTCCTTGGCGGCGGCACCGGCGGCTATTCGGCAGCATTTCGCGCCGGGCAGCTGGGCCTCAAGACGGCGCTCATCGATGACCAGCCCAAGCTCGGCGGCACGTGCCTCCACTGGGGCTGTATCCCGACGAAGGCGATGCTCGAGTCGGCCGAGACTTTCGAGCGCATCCAGCACGCTTCCGACTACGGCATCGTGGTTGAAGGCGCGCGGCTCGACTACGCCGCGGTAGCCAAGCGCCGCCAGAGCGTCGTAGATCGGCTGGCCAAGGGCCTCGACAGCCTGGTCAAGAAGAACAAGGTCGAGCACATCCGCGGCCGCGGCACGCTGCAGGGCGGCAAGAAGGTGCGCGTCGAGACGCTCAACGAAGAGGGCAAGCCGGACGGCGAGCGAGTTCTCGACGCGAATGACGTGATCCTGGCCACCGGCTCGCGGGTCAAGTCACTCCCCGGGCTCGAGCCGGACGGCAAGCGGATCATCACCAGCGACGAAGCGACGACCAACGACAAGCTGCCGGCGAGCATCATCGTCGTCGGCGGTGGCGCGGTCGGCGTCGAGTTCGCCAGCTTCTACCACGACGCGGGCGTCGAGGTCACCCTGCTCGAGTATCTCGATCGGCTGACTCCGCTCGAGGACGGCGACATCTCAAAGGAATTGGAGCGCTCGTTCCGGCGCCGCGGGTTGAAGGTCATGACCAGCGCGCGCTTTGATCCGGCCAGCGTGACTGCCGACGAGAGCGGCGTGTGCGTGATGGTCGGCAAGGAAGGGGAGGAGCCCAAGGAACTGCGTGCCGAGCAGATGCTCGTCGCCACCGGTCGCGCCCCCAACTCGGACAACGTCGGCCTCGAATCGACGCGCGCCAAGGTCGAGAAGGGTTTCGTGCTGGTCAACTCGCAGATGAAGACCGCCGAACCGCACCTATACGCGATCGGTGACCTGATCGGTGGCCTGCTGCTGGCGCACGTCGCCGCGCACGAGGGCATTGCCGCGGTCCATGCGATCGCCGGCGCCGAGGCTGAGCACGTCGACTACCTCAAGATGCCGCGCGCGACCTACTCACGGCCGCAGATCGCGTCGATCGGCCGGACGCAGGAGGAATGCGAGCGCGACGGCCTCGAGGTCAAGATCGGCAAGATGCCGTTCCAGGCCGTGGGCAAGGCGCTAATCCGCGGCGAGCACGAGGGCTTCGTCA
>DASQLS010000003.1:0-4420 GCA_035629915.1 Candidatus Limnocylindrales bacterium
GCTTATCACCGGCACCAACGCCAGCCACTTCCAGGTTGATGCCAACAACTGCGCCGGCGAGACGCTCGTCCCCGACGAGACGTGCACTATCGACGTGATCTTCGATCCGTCGACCACCGGCTCCAAGGTGGCAACGTTGCGTATCAGCTCCAATGATCCGGACGAGAACCCGGTCGATCGCGCTCTCTCGGGCAACGGTTCATCGACCAGCCCGGGCACGATCATCATCCGCCTCGACACGGTCCCCAATCACAAGACCGACTTCACCTACACCGGTGACCTGGGCACCTTCAAGCTCGACGACGACGGGAACGGCACGCTGCCCAACCAGCGCGTGTTCAGCAGTCTCGCGCCGGGCGAGTACGAGATCACCCAGTCGACGATCAACAACTTCCAGCTGATAAACCTTCAGTGCACGACGGGCGAGACGACCAACATCGCCACCCGAAAGCTGACGATCGACCTCACTTCGGGCGAGACCGTTGACTGCACCTTCACCAATGCCCGGCGCAAGCCAGATGCGCGCGTCGCCACGAGTTCGGGCGGCACGCTCAAGGGCAACAACATCTATTCGACGACACCGGGCTCGAGCCAGGCGCTCACGCATCCGATGACGTCGAACCAGGTCAAGTCCTTCTACTTCTCGCTCCAGAACGACGGCAATGCCACCGACGATTTCACCGTCGACGGCAACGTCACCGGCTCGAGCTCGTTCTCGGTCCAGTTCTTCAACGGAGCGACCAACATCACCGCAGCGGTCCTTGCCGGCACCTACCAGGTCAACGACCTGGCCGCTAACGCAGCGGTGGTCATCCGCGCACAGGTCACTGCGGCCCCGAGCACTCCTGGCTCGGCGACGGCCAAGGTCGACGTTTACTTCACCGCCGCCGGCTCGACGCAGACCGACGTCGCTCGCGGTAAGGTCACCTAGCCAGAGATCTCGTCAGTCCGACGAGTCAACAGGGCGGGCCGGCGCAAGCCGGCCCGCTCTCTTTTCGTCCAAGCGCCGCCGTTGCGGCAAAAGTGCACCTTTGGTACACTCTGCGATCGTGGCCTGAGGGCCGCAATACCGATCCCGACGCGGGAGAGGGCAGCGCCGGCATAAACCGCCAGCGAGGCTCTGCGGCGGGTCCACCCATTGAAGTACATAGCCATCGGTCGGCGCGCGCCACGGGGGAGGGGGCGTGGGTCGAACGGGGGCCGGACAGCCAGGCAGGAAACAAGGGAGTCACTGAGTGCCGACCATCAGCCAGCTCGTGCGCCATGGGCGTAAGCCGAAGATCTTTAAGGTCAAGGCGCCCGCGATGCGCAAGAACTGGAACAGCCTCCGGCAGCGCCAGGAGCCGATCTCGGGCGCCCCGCAGAAGCGCGGCGTCTGTCTCCAGGTGCGCACCATGACCCCCAAGAAGCCCAACTCGGCGCTGCGCAAGATTGCCCGCGTTCGGCTGTCCAACCAGCAGGAAGTGACCGCCTACATCCCGGGCATCGGCCACAACCTGCAGGAGCACAGCGTCGTGCTCGTGCGCGGTGGTCGCGTGCGTGACCTGCCGTCAGTCAAGTACCACATCATCCGCGGCACGCTCGATGCCGCCGGCGTGCGCGATCGCAAGCAGAGCCGCTCGCTGTACGGCGCCAAGAAGCCCAAGTAGGCGGAGAGACTCAGACACACATGCCCCGACGAGCACAGATCCCGCGCAAGGCCAAGTACGCGCCGACGATGACGCGGACCACGGATCGTTTCGTGGTCAAGCTGATGATGGACGGCAAGAAGGGCCTCGCCGAGCGCATCCTCCGCCAGGCGCTTGCCCGCGCCGAGGCTCAGTCGCGCCGGCCCGGCCTTGAGGTGCTCGACGCTGCGCTGCGCAACGCGACCCCGATCATCGAGGTCAAGCCGCGCCGCGTCGGTGGCGCCACGTATCAGGTCCCGGTCGAGATCCGTGGCGATCGACGCATGTCGCTCGGCGTGCGCTGGCTCGTCCAGGCCGCCCGCAAGCGGAGTGGCAAGTCGATGAGCGAGAAGCTCGCCGGCGAGCTCGTCGACGCAATGAATGGCATTGGCGCGGCCGTCAAACGCCGCGAAGACACGCACAAGATGGCAGAGGCGAACAAGGCCTTCAGCCACTTCAAGTGGTAACTACGGCCGTGACCAGTCCCAGGGAAGCCGCCAACAGCGCCGCGCGACAGGTGCCCCTTGCGCGTACCCGCAACATCGGCATCATCGCCCACATCGACGCCGGCAAGACCACGGTCACCGAGCGCATCCTGTTCTACACCAAGAAGATCTACAAGATCGGCGAGGTGCACGAAGGTGCCGCGACGATGGACTGGATGCCTCAGGAGCAGGAGCGTGGCATCACGATCACTGCTGCCGCGACAACGGCATTCTGGGGCGATCATCGGATCAACATCATCGATACGCCCGGGCACGTGGACTTCACCGTAGAAGTCGAGCGGAGCCTGCGCGTCCTGGATGGCGCTGTTGTCGTATTCGACGGCGTAGCCGGTGTCGAGCCTCAGTCGGAGACGGTCTGGCGCCAGGCCGACCGCTACGGCGTGCCGCGCTTCTGCTTCATCAACAAGCTGGATCGAACCGGTGCCGACTTCTGGCGCTGCGTCCAATCGATCGAGGACCGCCTCGGCGCCAACGCAGTGCCGATCCAGATCCCCATCGGCAGCGAGGATCACTTCGAGGGCGTCATCGACCTCGTCGAGATGAAGGCCATCTACTACCGCGACGACCTGGGCAACCAGATCGATGTCGTCGAAATTCCGGCCGAGCTCCTGGAAGAGGCCCAGAAGTATCACCAGCAAATGATCGAGGCCGTCGCCGAGATGGACGACGATCTGACGCATAAGTATCTCGAGGGCCACGACCTCACCAAGGACGAGATCAAGCACGGCCTGCGCCTGGGCACCCTCAGCACCAAGATCATCCCGGTTCTGACTGGGTCGGCGTTGAAGAACAAGGGCGTGCAGAAGATGCTCGACGCCGTCGTCGACTATCTCCCTTCGCCGCTCGACGTGCCACCGATGGTGGCCACCGACCCAGAGACCGGCGCCGAGTCCGTGCGGCCGCCGAGCGACGACGCACCGTTCAGTGCGCTCGCCTTCAAGATCGCGGCCGACCCCTTCGTCGGCAAGCTGGCGTTCTTCCGCGTGTACTCGGGGACCCTCAAGTCGGGCAGCTACGTGCTCAATCCCGGGAAGGGCAAGAGGGAGCGGATTGGCCGCATCCTCCAGATGCACGCGAATCACCGCGAGGAGATCGAAGAGGTCTTTGCCGGCGACATCGCTGCGGCCGTCGGGCTGAAGGACACCTTCACTGGGGACACGCTGTGTGACCCGGAGCATCCGGTCGTCCTCGAGTCGATGACCTTTCCTGAGCCGGTCATCGAGGTCAAGATCGAGCCCAAGACCAAGGTCGACCAGGACAAGCTCGGCATCGCCCTTCAGCGACTCGCCGAGGAGGATCCGACCTTCCGGGTCAAGACTGCCGAGGAGACGGGCGAGACACTCATCGCCGGGATGGGTGAGCTCCACCTCGATGTGCTCGTCGATCGCATGATTCGCGAGTTCAAGGTCGCGGCCAACATCGGCAAGCCTCAGGTGTCGTATCGCGAGACCGTCCGTCGTGAGGCACAGGGCAACGGGCGCCACGTCCGCCAGACCGGTGGCAAGGGCCAGTACGGCCACGCCGTCATCAAGGTCGAACCCCTCGAAAAGGGCGGTGGGTACGAGTTCGTCGACAAGATCGTCGGCGGCACGATCCCGCGCGAATACATCAAGCCAGTCGATCAGGGCATCCGCGAGGCGCTCCAGACGGGTATCTACGCCGGCTACCCGATGGTTGACATCAAGGTCACCCTCTTTGACGGCTCATACCACGATGTCGACTCATCGGAGATGGCGTTCAAGATCGCGGGCTCGCTGGCGATAAAGGATGCCGTCCAGAAGGCCGACCCGGCCATCCTCGAGCCCATCATGCGCACCGAAGTGACCATGCCCGAGGAGTTCATGGGCGACGTCATCGGTGACTTGAACAAGCGTCGCGGCCACATCGAGGGCATGGAGAACCGCTCCGGGACGCAGGTCGTGCGCGCCTTTGTGCCGCTCGCTGAGATGTTCGGCTACGTGACCGAGCTGCGGTCAATGACCCAGGGTCGCGCGTCCTCCTCGATGGAGTTCTCGCACTACGCCGAAGTCCCCAAGAGCATCGCCGAAGAACTCGCCCAGAAGTCCCGCGGCTGACCCCAGCCGACGAGAGAGGAGATAGCAAGAGATGGCCAAGAAGAAGTTCGAGCGCAACAAGCCGCACGTCAATATCGGCACCATCGGCCACATCGACCACGGCAAGACGTCGCTCACCGCAGCGATCAGCAAGTACCTGAGCCTGAAGGGCGGCGCCGAGTTCCGCAGCTTC
>DASQLS010000004.1:0-2668 GCA_035629915.1 Candidatus Limnocylindrales bacterium
GTGAAGTGGCAGACCAGCGGAACGCCGTTGACCTTGACACCGGGCACCGAGCTGGCGGCATACCGCGTGTTGCAGGAGGCGTTGACGAACGCGCGGCGTCATGGAGCGGGCAAGGTCCTTGTGCGGGTGGTCTACGAGGACAGCGGACTGACCCTGGAGATCCGCAACCCGCAGGCGGACACAAGCCCGGCCCCGACGAGTGGCCAACACGGGCTGCTCGGCATGAGTGAGCGGGTCTCGGCCACTGGGGGCACGCTCTTCGCTGGCCCGGAAGGGCCCGGCACCTGGGTCGTGCGCGCTCGTTTGCCGGTGCTCGCCCCGGCGAGCGACGGACACGAGGCGAATTGGTGATGACCGTCCGCGTGCTCGTCGCCGACGATCAGAAGCTGATCCGCGCCGGTTTCGCGACGCTGCTCGCCGGCGCTCCCGATCTGGTGGTCGTGGGGGAGGCCGTCGACGGCGCCGATGCCGTAAGGCAGGTGAATGAGACACGTCCGGATGTCGTGCTCATGGATATCCGGATGCCGGGCACGGACGGGCTCTCCGCGACCGAGATGATCACCGCTGACCCCGCTCTGAAGGACGTCAAGGTGCTGGTGCTGACGACCTTCGAGGCTGACGACTACGTCGTTGCCGCCCTCAGAGCGGGCGCCAGCGGGTTCCTTGGCAAGGGCGTCGATCCCGCGGTGCTCATCGATGCCATTCGCGTGGTCGCCTCCGGTGACTCCCTGCTCTCGCCCCGCGCGACGAGCGCCCTGATCGGACGGTTCCTGTCGCGCCCGAGCGACGGCGTCCGGGACGCCGGCGATACCCCGCTCGGCCTGCTGACCGAGCGCGAACGCGAGATCGTGGCACTCGTCGGGCACGGTTTGAGCAACGACGAGATCGCCGCACGGCTGTACCTGTCGCCGTTCACGGTCAAGACCCACGCCAACCGCGCCATGGCCAAGCTCGAGGCTCGTGACCGGGCCCAACTCGTGGTGCATGCGTACCAGTCAGGGCTGGTGCGCGCGGGAACGCCCCCGCCCGACTGACCCGTCGTACTGCGGATGCAGTAGACGCGATCGATTCGGCTGGACGATGACGACTCGTCGTTTTCGTCCGATCCTCTTGGCACACCACCAAATGCCTACGAGGAGAACCATGATCGAGCTGCAGCAACTCACGAAGCGTTACGGCGAAAAGCTCGCCGTGGATGCGATCAGCGCCACCATCCAGCCCGGGGTCGTCACCGGGTTCCTCGGCCCCAACGGGGCCGGCAAGTCCACGACAATGCGGATGATCCTGGGGCTCGACCGGCCGACCGCCGGAGCCGCGCTGGTGAACGGCCGGCCGTACGTCGACTCCCCAGCTCCCCTTGCGGAGGTCGGCGCGCTGCTCGACGCCAAGGGCGTCGACCTCAAGCGCAGCGCTCGGAACCACCTCCTCGCGCTGGGTGCGACGGTTGGGGTCGGATCGGCGCGTGTGGACGAGGTGCTCGCATCGGTCGGGCTGACCGAAGTGGCGAACAAGTCGGCGGGTTCGTTCTCGCTCGGGATGGGCCAGCGGTTGGGCATCGCCGTTGCATTGCTGGCCGACCCGAAGGTGCTGATCCTCGACGAGCCCGTCAACGGTCTCGACCTCGACGGCATTCATTGGATCCGCGCGTTGCTCACCGAACTCGCCGAGGAAGGGCGCACCATCCTGCTCTCCTCGCATCTCATGAGCGAGATGCAGCTGGTCGCCGACCACCTGTTGATCATTGGCCAAGGGCGGATCCTCGCCGACACCTCGATGGCCGACTTCATCGCCGTGTCCTCGGGCGACGCCATCATCGTCGCCTCCCCGGATGCCGGCGCGCTCGCATCGCTGCTGGACGGGGACGGCGTGACCCTGACCTCGCACGAGAGCGGCCGCTTTGAGGTCCGCGGTCACACCGCCGGAGCAATCGGCGACATCGCCAGCAGGCACGGGCTCACGCTCCACGAGCTGGCGCCGGTCCCAGCTTCGCTCGAGTCCGCCTACCTCGAGCTCACCCGTGACAGCGTCGAGTACGCCGGAACCGTCCAGTGACCCGCCCTGCTTCTCCTCTAGCCACGACTACGAAAGGACCCCTGATGACCACCGCCACCGCAATCGAACCGAGATCCCGCTCCACGAGGGCACCGATCACGACGGACCGCCAGACCCTCGGGCGAGCCATCCACTCCGAGTGGATCAAGATCCGCACCCTGCGCAGCACGTGGATCGGGCTCGGCACCGTCCTGTTGATCCTGATCGGCATCGGCGCGATCGGGGCGCTCCTGTCGACGGGCGCCCTTCCCGACGACGGCGACGGCTTCGGAGACGACGGCCCGCTGGCAACCGTTCTCACCGGCGCCGACTTCGCGGTGCTCATGGTCGGCGTTCTGGGCGCCTTGGCCGGAGCGCGGGAGTACAGCTCGCGGATGATCACCGCCACGGTTGCCGCCGCGCCACGGCGCTGGCAGGTCGTCGTCTCCAAGGCCGTCGCGCTCACTGCCGTCGTCCTGCCTGCGGCACTGCTCGCGGTCCTGGCCACCTTCGGCATCGGCATGGCCATTCTCTCCTCCGGCGATGGCGCGACCGTCGCGCTCACCGACAGCGGCGTCTTGCGCGAACTGCTCGGGATGGCCGGCTACATCACCTCGATCGCCCTGATCGGACTCGG
>DASQLS010000005.1:0-16491 GCA_035629915.1 Candidatus Limnocylindrales bacterium
TTTGTGGCCCCACGCCCTCGAATTTGACCGAAGTCCACACCCAACGGTTCCAAATCGCGCCCAGTGGTGGGATATGCCCACGTCACGGCTGATCGGGCGTGCCTCGCTAACATCGGACGGGTGAGCGTCCACCTCGAGAACAGCCGCACCATCGACCGACTGGGCCGACCGATTCACGACCTGCGCATCTCGGTCACCGATCGGTGCAACTTCCGCTGCACGTACTGCATGCCGCGTGAGGTCTACGGCCGCGACTTCGCGTTCCTGCCGCGGGCCGAGCTGCTCACCTTCGAGGAGATCGAACGGCTGGCGCGCGTCTTCGTCGGGTTGGGCGTCAAAAAGCTGCGTCTGACCGGCGGCGAGCCACTCCTCCGTCGCGATCTGCCGGTGCTGGTCGAGATGCTGGCCGCGATCGACGGCGTCGAGGACATCACCCTGACGACCAATGGTTCGCTGCTGACACGTCACGTGACGGCGCTCGCGCGAGCCGGACTGTCGCGCATCAGCGTCAGCCTCGATTCGCTCGACGACGGGACCTTCGCCCGCATGAACGACGTCGGTTTCCCGGTCGCGACCGTGCTCGACGGCATTGCCGCGGCCGCCGACGCAGGACTCACCCCGATCAAGGTCAACATGGTCGTGCGGCGCGGCATCAACGAGGACGACGTGGTGCCGATGGCACGCTACTTCCGCGAGCGCGGGCACATCCTGCGCTTCATCGAGTACATGGACGTTGGCCACACCAACGGCTGGCGGATGGACGACGTCGTCCCCGCGGCAGCGATCGTGGCCCGGATCGACGAGGAGATGCCGCTCGTCGCCCTGGCGCCGCAGTATCCGGGCGAGGTGGCCGACCGATGGGCGTATCGCGACGGCGGCGGCGAAGTCGGCGTGATCGCTTCGGTTACCGAGCCGTTCTGCGCCGATTGCTCGCGCGCGCGCATCACCGCCGACGGCCAGCTTTACACGTGCCTCTTCTCGAGCACCGGACACGACCTGCGCGCGCTGCTTCGCTCGGGTGCGACCGATGCGGATCTGAGCACCGCGATGAGCGTCGTTTGGGGCGCGCGCGACGACCGCTACTCGGAGCAGCGCACGCTGGCGACCGGTAGCGGGCGGGAGCTGCCGGTCATCGATCCCACGCGCGTCGAGATGTCACGCATCGGCGGCTGATCGCGACCAGATCGCGTCCGAAGGTCCTTCGGCGCGGTGCGAAAAATGGTCGTTCGCACACTCGCGCGGAAGTTATGCTGAGAGTGACCGGCAGCAAAGCGCCCGGGAGAGAGAAGGCGCGCTGAGGGGCCGGTGCCCACGTTCGACCAGCGCTGCGCGCTGCGACAGGAGGAGTGAGAGTGAGCGATCAACCCGGAGGCGGCGCGCCGCCACCCGCCGGCCAGCCGCCGCAGGCCCCGCCGCCCCAGGCACCGCCGCCGCAGGCGCCACCACCGCAGAACTGGCAGTCGACTCCGCAGCCGCCCGGCCCTCCGCCGGCCGGAGGCGGTCAGCCAAGCGGCATGCCCTCATGGACGGCGGGCCTGACTGATCAACGACCTGTAGCCGGACCCGCGGGTCTGTTCTACGCCGACGTGCCCAACCGCGCGATAGCAATGTTCATCGACGTAGTCGCGATGGTCATCATCCAGTTCATCCTCATCGCGATCGCCAACGGAATCCTCGGCACTAACCTCGGCTTCGTCACAGTGCCGAGCACCGCCTCATTGTTGGTTGGAAACCTGCTCGCATTCGCCGTCTGGGCCGCCTACTTCATCTACACCTGGGTCGCGCTGCGCGGCACGGTCGGGATGAAGGTGCTCGGAATGCAGATCGGACACGAGTCTGACGGACGCACGCTGACTTATCAGCAGGCCGCGGTCCGCTTCGGTGTCTTGTTCGGCCCCCAGATTGTGCTCGGCTTGCTGGGCGCGATCGTGCCAGCCCTCAGCGTGCTGGGATTGCTGAGCTTCGTCTGGCTGATCTTCGTGCTCGTCACGATGGCCCAGAGCCCGACCAAGCAGGGCATTCATGACAGGTACGCGCGATCGATGGTTGTCAAGGCTGGCCGCTCGATGCTGCAGCCGCCAAGCTGATCCAATCGGAGCTCCAAGGCCAATCAAAAGGCCCCGTCCAGATGGACGGGGCCTTTTTCTACGCCGAGCTCGGCGCCAGCATTGCGGGGATCAGATTTCCACGACATATCCACAGCCACGGTGGATTTGTGGACGGACTTTCGCGGTCTACCTGAAATCCGTGGATAAGCGCGTTGACGCTGGTCGGGCAGAACCGTAACTTAGGTCTTGCCCGGAGGGGCCGCGAGAACTCGGAAGCTGAGATTACATCAAGGCTTCAGGAGACTCGGCAGGTCTCTCCGGGCGCTTCTTTGTGTCCGGGGCAACGCGTGTCCGAGACACGTCCGGGTGCGCTATCGTCGCCGCCGATGGAAACGCCCCACACGGTTCCCTTCTCAGATCGACTCGATGCGCTCGAGCGCGCCGTGCGGGCACGCACCGACAAGGCGCCGAACGTCGGCGCTCCGCAGATCGGCATCGTCCTGGGCTCTGGGCTTGGCGGGCTAGCCGACTCGCTCACCGACGTCACGGCCGTGCCATTTGCCGACCTGCCCGGCTGGACCGCCGCATCCGCACCTGGTCACGCCGGCCGGTTCTTGCTCGGCCGGCTCGAGGGAGTGTCGGTCGCGTGCCTCCAGGGCCGGCTGCACATGTACGAGGGTCACTCCGAGCGACTGGTGGTCGAGCCCGTGCTGCTCATGGGTCGCCTCGGGGCACGACAGATCCTGCTGACCAACGCAGCCGGCGGCATCAACGCCGATTGGCCGGCCGGCACGCTGATGCTCCTCACCGACCACCTCAACCTGACCGGCCGCAGTCCGCTGATGGGTCCGAACGACGACGCACTCGGCGAGCGCTTCCCGGACCTCGTCGACGCCTACAGCCCGCGCCTTCGGGCTCTGATGTGCGAAGCGGCAGCCGACGAGGGCATCGAGCTCGCTGAGGGCGTCTATGCCGGCCTGACCGGGCCGACCTACGAGACGCCGGCCGAGGTGCGAATGCTGCGCACGCTTGGCGCCGACGCGGTCGGGATGTCGACCGTGCTCGAGGCGGTCGTTGCGCGCTGGGCCGGCCTGGAGGTGTGCGGCGTCTCGCTCGTAACCAACCCCGGCGCGGGAGTGACCGGTCAGTCGCTCAGCCACGAGGAGGTGCTGGAGGCCGCCGCGGAGGCAGGTCCACGCTTCACCCGCCTCGTGCGCAGGTTCGTCAAGCTCGCCGCGGAGGCGTGACCGACAGACGAGCAATCGCGCTCGTGGCGCTGATCCTCGTCACGATATCCGTACTTACCGGCTTCCGGCTGGCGGCTGTAACGGGTCCGCTCGAACTGGCCGCCCAGGTGACTTTGATCGTGAGCTTCGCGCTGCTCGCGGTTCTCGATCTGCGCCTTGCAGTCGCCATCGCCGTCCTCGAGCTGGCCCTGGGTGGCGCATCGGGGCGCTGGACCGTGTTCCCGGGCGGTTTCTCCGGCCGGCTGCTGCTCGACGGCATCGTCTTTGCGGTCGCGCTGTGGCGCCTGGTGCAAAGGCGACGCTCGGGTCAGCCGCTGGTGCTGGGTCGGTACACGGTCCACGCCGTGGCCGTCGGCGTTCTCCTGGCAGCGATCTGGATCCCGCTCGGGGTGGTCAATGGCTGGCAACCCCAGGATGCGTGGGGAGACGGAAACGGCTACCTCTTCTTTGCCTTTGCTCTCGTTCTGGCGGCGTTGGCCGTCGATTCCGATCTGGCCTGGCTGCGGCGCTGGCTGCTCGTGGCATGCACGGCCGTGGCCGTGCTCACGGCCGGCCTCGCACTCATGGCCGTCTTCGTGTTGCCCGACTTCGTGATGGTCCGCAGAGCGCTCCTGAACACGCTCGACCAGGGCGGCGCGATCAGTCTGTCCGACGACCACCTTCGATTGGCATTGGGAAGCGGGATCTACCTGATCGTCGGTCTCGCGCTGGTCACCTGGGAGGTGGTCAGGGACGCACGACGGGCGTGGCCGTGGATCGTGCTGCTCGTAATCGGCATAGCGCTGTTGGCCAGCTACACGCGCGCCTTCTGGCTGGCCGCGGCGGTAGTCGTCGTACTCGTCGCGCTCGTTGGTTTGCCGCGGCTACGCGGGGCGATGCTGGCCGCGGCCGCAGGCGGCGCGCTGGTCCTCGGCGCCGCCACGTTCATTCTCGCCGCGGGCTGGTCGTTTCCGGGCTACCTGTACGAGCGCATCGAGACGACCGTGGCGGTGCCGGATGATTCAGGCAACGCGTTCGCGCTCGATTTCGGGGTCGTGTCGAATGCGATCAAGATCCACCAGGCACGCGTGTTGCTGGGCCACATCGCCGAGCGTCCGATTCAGGGCTGGGGGTTCGGCGCCATCGCGCCCGACTATCGCTACGGTCAGATCTACTCGTACGAGCTGAGCTACCTGGCGGTCGCGTACAAGACGGGCATCATCGGCCTGCTGCTCTTCATGTCCTTCCCGCTGCGACTGGTGATCGACGCCGTCCGGGTGCGGCTAGGTCGCATTCGACCGGCATTGGGGGTGGAGCCGCGCGAGGCGGCAGTGCCGATTGCCGTGCTGCTGTCTCTGCTGGCCGTCGGCGCCACGAACCCTTACCTGGTCGCGTCGTTCGGCCTTGCGCCGATCGTGCTGATGGTGTGCTGGCTCGACCCGTTCGAGATCAGGAAGCGGGCGGATATCGGACTGCCGCCGTGAACGACATCAGCGTGGCTCCCTGACTGGCTGTTTCCAGCGCGCCCACGTTACGGCGGTGGCCAGCGCCGTGCCGATCCCAGCCATCGCCACATCCGCGATCGTGTCGCGCGCTGACAGGCCCATACCGGTGAAGCCGACGTGCTCGGCGGCGTACTCCATGGCATCAAAGGCGATCTCGCCGATCAGACCGAAGGCGAGCGTTGCGGCCGCAGCAGCCTCGCGTGACTCGACGCGGCTCGAGATGACCGCGCCAAAGAGCGTCGAGAACACCGCGGCGTTGAGGAAGTGGACCGCATCGTCGACGCGTGCCGCGTCGTAGATCCCGAGCGAGTTGCCGGCGGCGTCGATGAGCATTGGGGCCGACATCGCCAGATCCGCCGCGACCGGATACGGCGCTTTCCGATCGCCAGCCAGCCACGCCACGGGAACAAGGCCGAGGCCGGCGAGGTAGCCCAGCGATCGGATGCGCATGCCCTTGCCGCGGTACTTGGGTTGATGCGGCCAGACCACAGCCTCGGCCGTGTAGGCGAGCGTGGCCGTCTTGGTCAGCGCCAGGGCGATCCAGCCTGCCTGGCGGAGTCGGCGTTGGGTCGACGGTCGGCTGAGGAAGTTGGTCAGAGGGTTGGCAGCTCGCGCCCAGCAGCCTTGGCCGCCGCCTTCTTCTCAGCCCACGCGTTGAGCACGTTGTCCTTGTGAGGACGAATGGGGCAGTGCTCGTCCCTGTTGCGATCCTCGTCGCAATAGCCGAGCGGCACGCACTTGGGCGCCAGGAACGAGCCCATGAACGGAGAAACGCTGAACACCTCGTGACGGATCAGCTGGAACAGCCGGCGGATCTCCCACTGGGCCATCGTGCACAGGCGCAGCCCGGACATGTGGATCAGGGCGCGCAGATTGGTGGTCATGATCAGGTTGGTGCGCGTCGCGTTGGGCATCACGAAGCGGGCATCCTCGCCCGGGATACCTGCTTCGAGCATCTCGCCGTAGAACGCCAGCGAGTCGTCCATCTCGGCCGTGAATCGCTCGCGGACATCCTCAGGAGCATCCTGGATCGAGCCCGGAACCATGTACGAGGGTCGCTTGTAGTTCAGGTAGCGCTGCGACTGCTGGTCGAAAGCGACGCCAGCGCGATGCCGGACGAGCTGGTGCGACAGCGTCCTGGTGACGCCACTGATCGCGAAGGTGAAAACGATGTGCTCGATGGTCGAGCCATGGCCCGACTCGATGACGCGCCTGATCAGGTCCTGCTGCTTCTCGGTCGCGACCTGGCCGGTGGTGGCGCGCTCGAAGATGTCCTGCGGCTCGAGCTCGCTGTAGCACGTCCGACAGGCGGTGTAGATCAGCGGCAGGTAGTACTGCTGCGCGATCTCGCGTGTCGGGAAGAGCAGCTTGGCGGTCATGCCCAGCTCGCGCGTCGCCGGACTGCGCGGCGTTGCGGACACCTGTGGCTCGTGCGGGGCAGCGGGTTCGACGGCCATCGACTGCCTAGATTACGCGTCCGCGGCGCCCGGCGCCGCGTTTCAGGTCAGGTCAGCGGATGCCCGTGTCGTAGCCGAGCAGCAGACCGACCATGTCGCCGCCGACGGCGGAGAACGCCTGAGCCTCCGGCCTGCGCATCAAGCCCTCGACGTCGCCGAGCTCGACGAAGTAGGCACCTGCGTCCAGCTCGAACTGGACGACTCCGTCGGCGTCCGAGGTCGCCCGACCGGCCTCGCTGCCGTCGGGAGCACGAACCACGATCTCGGCGTCAGCCACCGGTCGTGGCGCGCAGTTCTCAGCGGGCGGGATCTGCTCGACGGGGCAGACCGGGCCCGCGACCAGGTTGACCGTGAGAATGACCGGCGCGTTGGTCCCGGCCGAAGGCGAGAACTCGACGTCGTCGCCCTCGTCAGCGACGAGAGTGATCGTTCCATCGCGGGCAACGTCGTAGGTCCAGACATGGCGGTCGATGCAACCTGCCTGGCAGTCGCCCGAGCCGATGGTGATTGCGACCGTGAAGCCGTCGGCGGTCTCGGTCGCCTCGTACCACGCAGACTGGCCAACCATGTCCGTGCGCAGCGGGACCATCTGCGCGAACTGATCATCTGAGGCGAAGACGAGCGCCGCGGCCTGTGCGGCCGACGTTACCTCGCCGACCGGCGCGGGGGACTCGGAGGGGTCCGGTGCAGGAGTCAGGGCAGGGTTCGAGGGGCTTGCGGTTGGGGAGAGGGTGGGGCTCGGGGATGCCGCCGGAACGGTGCAGGCGGCGAGCAGACTGGCCAGCACCAGTGCAGCCGCTGCCAACATGCGCGATGATCGGTTCATGGCCCTGACGACGCACCCCGACACACCACGGTTCCCGACTCCTCTCAGCCGGAGCTCACGCTGATGGCGATCCGCCGATTGCTGGGCATGACTCCGGCGGAAGAGCCGCAGGATGAGCTCGTGCCGCGACCGCCGGCGCCGGCGACCGATTCAGCGGCGACCGAGACCGTGCGCCGCATCATCCGCGAGCTCGAGCAGGTCGAGCCCGAACGACGCAAGCTGCTGGCCGGCTTCGCCTATGTCCTGAGCCGCGCGGCCCATGCCGATCTCAGCTTCAGTGACGACGAGACGCAGCTGATCGAGAAGATCGTCGCCGACATCGGCAAGCTGCCGGAGTCGCAGGCGGTGCTGGTTGTCGAGATCGCCAAGAACCAGAACGATCTGTACGGCGGAACCGAGGACTACCTGGTCACGCGCGAGTTCGCCGCAAAGGCGGATCCCGACCAGCGTCGACGCACGGTCGAAGCCTGTTTCATGATCGTCGCCTCAGATCACGAGATCACCGCCGAGGAATACGCGGAGCTGACCCAGATCGCGACCGAGCTCGGGCTCTCGCGTGAGGAGCTGAACGTGATCCGGCGCGATTACAAGGACAATCTGGCGGCAATCCAGAAGATGCGCGGCCAGCCGCAGGGCGCCTGACTCCAGCGCCGTCGCAAGGCGGCTGAACCCGGGTCCTCAGGCAGTCGGGTCGGCCGGAGTTCGGTCGAGATCGGCCTCGGCCAGGAACAGGAAGCGATAGGCCAGCGCGGCAATCACGGCGCCGATGATCGGACCCACGATCCAGACGTAGCTGTTCGAGTAGTCGCCGGTCACCACCGCCGGTCCGAACCAGCGTGCGGGGTTCATCGCCGCACCGGTCAGCGGCCCGCCCATCAGGATGTCTGCGGCGACCGCCAAACCGATGGCCAGCCCGCCAACCTTCGGCGCGCGCGGGTCGATCGCCGTACCGAAGACGGCCGCCAGGAGAACCACGGTCAGTACAGCCTCGACCGCGATGCCCTGCAGAGGGTCGATGCCGGTCAGCCTTGGTATACCCAGCTCGGGGAAGACATCAGCCGGGTAGAGCGCGCGCAGCATCCACGCCGCGAGGATCCCGCCGATCAGCTGGGCAATCATGTACGCGGCGGCCCGGCGCCCGGGCATCTGGCCGGCGATCCACACGGCCGCGGTGACGGCCGGGTTGAAGTGAGCGCCGCTGATGGCGCCCATGGCACTCACCAGCACGGCCAGCGCCACGCCGTGCGCAAGCGCCACGACGATCAGGGCCGAGGCCGGATCCATACCCGATCCCTGGGTGACCGCGCGGCTTACCCAGCCGGCAGCGCCGATGCCCACGAAGAAGAACAGGAACGTACCAGCGATCTCGGCGATCACGGCATTCCATGGGTTGCGCATCTGCTGTCAGCCCCTCCCACATTCTTCTCGTCGCGGCGCCTGATCGGGGACCGCGATTGGCCTCGCCCGCCATACTACGCATGGCCGACGTCACAGGGAGGGTCATGACACTCACGCACGCGCCCGTAGCCACGGTCGCAACCCCGGAGCGAGAGCGTCCGATCGAGGGCGCGGATCGTGTCGTCACGCTGGCCGACGGCCGTAAGCTCGGCTATCTCGAGTCGGGCGCGCCGGATGGGACGCCTGTCCTCTTCTTCCACGGCTTCGGAACGACGCGCGTGATCTGCCCGCCCGAAGGCCCGGCGGTGGAGCGCGGAATCAGGCTCATTGCGCTCGACCGACCGGGCATTGGCCTGTCCGAGCCGCTGCCTGGACGCCGGCTGGTGGACTGGCCGGCGGATGTCGCGGAAGTGGCGGATCGGTTGAAGCTCGACCGCTTCTCGATCGTCGGCTGGTCGGGTGGCGGCCCGTACGCACTCGCCTGCGCGGTGGCAATGCCTGAACGCGTCAGGTCGGTTGCCCTCGTGAGCACGCCGGCACCGCTCGCCGGCTCGAACGAGCGCGGGTACCTGCGCCGCTTCGACAAGAGTGCGGTTCACGCCGCCGGCCGGGCGCCATGGGTGATCAGGCTCGCGATGTGGCATTGGGGCCGCGGCCAGCGCCGCGATGCCGCCGGATTCTTCGACAAGTCAGTTGCAGAGATGTGTGCGGCAGACCAGGCCGTGCTTGCCGAGCCGGCGCTGCGCAGCCGGATGATCGCCAACTCGACCGAGCTGTACCGCCAGGGTGGCCGTGGCATGTATGACGAGGCGCTCGTCCTCGCCCGACCGTGGGGCTTCGACCTGGCCGAGGTAAGCGTGCCAGTCCATGTCTGGTACGGCGCTCGAGACGAGACCGTGCCAGAGGGGATGGTGCGTCACCTGGCGGCCGAGATCCCGGGTGCCGAGCTGCACGTCTCCGCCGACGAGGGCCACCACCTGCTGTACAGCTCCTGGTCGGAGATCCTCGCCACGCTCGACTGAGTCACGAGCTGGAGCGGCTCGCACATAGGCCGACCGCCCGATCCCGAAGGACCAGGCGGTCAGTCTGTTCCGGTGCACCGTCCGGGGCCGCGATGGCCCCGAGCGTCAGGCCATCAGGCCGGCATCGCTGCCGGTCGCAGCACCGGGACCTTAGCCACCTCGGGGCGCGTAGCCCACACGAGGCCCAGGCCTGTCAGGATGAAAGTGAACCCGACTCCTGCAAAGAGGGCGGCGAGGCCGAGGCCCATCTGCAGTGACGAGGCGGTTGCGGTTCCGACACCGAGCTCGGCGACCAGCGCGTGGGCCACACCGGTCCAGGCCTGCTCGCGCACTGCGGCATCGATTGCGTTGGAGCGATCGAAGTCGGCCCAGTAGCGGCCGTCGACCGGAACCTCATATGGCGTGCCCGCGGTGTACACGGTGCCGTCAGGAGCGGTGAAGTCCTCGTCGAGGACGACCGTCTGCGTGCCGTGCAACGTGTGGTAGGCCACTGTGGCCATCTGGTACATGTACTCGCTGCCCGTGTTGACGATCGGGTCATTGGGATTGAGCTCTCCCGACTGGACCGGATAGCCCCAGTCGTTCGTCAGGAGCGCCATGATGGCCGCCGAGCCTTCGGTCGTGCCACGGTCGGTCAGCTGGCCCTGGTCGTTGTAGGTGAGCGTGACGCCCTGCGCGGCGCTGAATGCCTCGAGCGAGCGCTGGCCTTCCTGGACCTTCATGAAGGCGTAGCCGCCGCCGATGATGAAGCCGAGGCCGATGATGGAAAGGACGATCCCGAGCTTCTTGAGTCGGTCGATCATCTGAGTGTCCTCCTGGATGCTGCGGTCTTAATGGCCTGACATCACTATCCCGCTCGCGGCCCGTCGGGCGCAGGTGATAGAAGGACCGTTTAGAGGTTCATTTGGCGGCCCGCGATGGGGCCATTTGGCACGGGTCCGCTCGGGACGACCGGCCTCATCATCCAGCTCAGCCGAGCAGCCGCGTCACCGATGCGGCAATGACCAGGTCCTCGCGCGCCTCGACGCGCAGCACAGCCGGCGTTGAGCCCGGCGTGCTCAGCAGTCCATCCGAGCCCATCTCGACCGGCTCGATTGGCTGAACGCCGAGCGGAGCGAGGCGGGCGACGATCTGGGAGCGGATGTCAGCCGCGTTCTCGCCGATGCCGCCGGTGAAGACGAACGCGTCGACACGTGGCAGGGCGACGGCTGCGACGGCAATCCCGGCCGCAGCCCGGCGGACGAAGATGTCGAGTGCCAGCCGCGCCCGAGCTGATCCGTCGTCGGCGGCACGCTGAACTTCGCGCACGTCGCCACTCACGCCGGACATCCCGAGCAAACCGGAGAGGTGCTCGAGCGTGTCGGCAAGGTCCGCCACGCTCATCCCGCGCTCGGTCAGCACGTGAATCAGGATGCCCGGGTCAACTGATCCCGAACGAGTGCCCATGACCACTCCTTCGAGCGGCGTCAGGCCCATCGATGTCGAGACCGATCTGCCGGCATGAACGGCGGTAACCGAGCAGCCGCTGCCGAGATGGGCAACAACGAGGTCCAAGTCGGCGACGTCCCTCTCCAGCAGCTCGGCCGCCCGGCGAACCGACCATTCGACCGAGAGCCCGTGGAAGCCGAAGCGTCGGATGCCCCAGTCCTCGTACCAGCTCCACGGCAGCGGGTAGATGTACGACTCGGGGCTGAGCGTCGCGTGGAAGGCCGTGTCGAAGACAGCCACCGCGGGAAGGTCTGGGAGCAGCTCGCGCACCGCGCGCAGCGTGTCGAGCGCGACGACGTTGTGCAGCGGCGCCAGCTTCTCAAGGCCGCCAAGGGACTCCAGCGTCGACTCGTCGACCAGCGTCGGTTCTCGGAACCGCTCGCCTCCATGAACGACGCGGTGGCCGCTGCCGACCAGTCGTGAACGATCGACGCCCTGTTGCCAGAGCTCGTCGAGCGCGGCAGCGACGGTCCGGCGCCGGTCGGCGACGCGCGTCGCGTCGGATCCCCAGCCAACATGGGCAGCGGCGACCGGATCGCGGCTGCCGTCGGTTTTGATGATGCTCGCCTTGAGCGAGCTCGAGCCCGCGTTCAGAACCAGAACGTGACTCAATACGGCCATTTCCAGGCCGCGATGTCCGCGGGGTCCTCGCCGTGCTCACGGGCGTGCATCTGCGCCGTCAGGCGCGCATCGACCATCTGTTGTCGAAGCTCCGCCGCCCGCTCGCCCAGCCCGGGCACACGGTCGATGACGTCGATCACCAGATGGAACCGGTCGATGTCGTTGCGCATCGCCATGTCGAACGGGGTGGTGACCGTGCCCTCTTCCTTGTAGCCGCGGACGTGCAGGTTCGGGTGGTTGCGCCGGCGGTAGGTGAGCCTGTGTATCAGCCACGGATAGGCGTGGAAGGCGAAGATGATCGGCTTGTTGGTCGTGAACAGCGCATCGAACTCACGATCGGGGAGACCGTGCGGATGCTCCGCTTCGGGCTGGAGGCGCATCAGGTCGACGACGTTGATGAAGCGCACGCGAAGGTCGGGCAGATGCTGGCGCAGCAGGTCCGCCGCCGCGAGTGCCTCGAGCGTCGGCACATCGCCGCACGAGGCGAGCACCACATCGGGCTCGCCGTCCGCGTTGCTCGCCCACTCCCAGATGCCGAGCCCGCGCGCGGCGTGGAGCACGGCATCGTCCATTGGCAGGTACTGCAACGCCATCTGCTTCCCGGCGACGATCACGTTGACGTACTGGCGCGACCGGAGGCAGTGATCGGCGACGGAAAGAAGCGTGTTCGCGTCGGGCGGAAGGTAGACCCGAACCACCTCGGCCTTCTTGTTCATGACGACGTCGAGGAAGCCCGGATCCTGGTGCGAAAAGCCGTTGTGGTCCTGCCGCCAGACGTGGCTCGACAGAACGTAGTTGAGCGACGCGATGGGCCGGCGCCACGGGATCTCGTTGGTGATCTTGAGCCACTTGGCGTGCTGGTTGAACATCGCGTCGATGATGTGGATGAACGCTTCGTAGCAGTTGAACAGCCCGTGCCGGCCGGTGAGCAGATAACCCTCGAGCCACCCTTCGCAGAGATGCTCGGAGAGCACCTCCATGACTCGACCTTCGCGCGCCTGGTGGACGTCGGTCGGCAGCAGCTCGCCGGCGAACTGGCGGTCGGTCGTCTCGAAGACAGCGCCGAGCCGGTTCGATTCGGTCTCGTCGGGACCGAACAGGCGGAAGGTTGTCGGGTTGTCGCGGATCACGTCACGCAGGTAGGTGCCGAGCGCCCGCATCGACTCCGCGGACGACTTGCCCGGCTCACTCACCTCGACCGCGTAGTCGCGAAAGTCGGGTAGCAGCAGATCGCGCAGCAGCTCGCCGCCATTGGCGTGCGGGTTGGCCGACATGCGTCGATCGCCCCGTGGCGCGAAGTCGGCGATCGCCGGAACGGGCCGGCCGTCGGCATCGAAGAGCTCCTCTGGCCGGTAGCTGCGCAGCCATTGTTCGAGGAGCGCCAGGTGCTTGGGGTCGTTGCGCACATCCGCTAGAGGGACCTGGTGCGATCGCCACGATCCCTCGGTCGGCAGGCCGTCGACCTCCTTCGGTCCGGTCCAGCCCTTCGGCGAACGGAGGACGATCATCGGCCAGCGCGGCCGCGCGGTTTCGCTTCCGGCGCGTGCCGCCCGCTGGATCGCGGCGATCTCGTCGAGCGCCTCGTCGAGCACGGCCGCAAATTCCGCATGCATCGTCGGCGGGTCGTCGCCCGAGACGAACAGGGGTCGATAGCCGTAGCCCTCGAAGAGCGCGCGCAGCTCGTCCTCGGGGATGCGCGCCAGGAAGCTCGGGTTTGCGATCTTGTAGCCGTTGAGATGCAGGATCGGCAGGACGGTCCCGTCCCGCACCGGGCTGACGAACTTGTTCGAGTGCCAGCTGGTTGCCAACGAGCCGGTTTCGGCTTCCCCATCGCCAACGACGCAGAAGGCGACCAGGTGCGGATTGTCGAAGACGGCCCCAAAGGCATGCGCGAGCGAGTAGCCGAGCTCACCGCCTTCGTGGATCGAACCCGGCACCTCGGGCGTCACGTGGCTGCCGATCCCGCCCGGGAACGAGAACGAGCGAAACAGCTGGCGAATGCCCTCGTCGCCCGCGCCGACCGCCGAGTAGCGCTCCGACCACGTGCCCTCGAGGTAAGCGTTGGCCACGGCGGCGGGTCCGCCGTGACCGGGTCCCACGATCATGATCGCGTCCAGGTCGCGTGCCTTGATCGCCCGGTTGGCGTGGGCCCAGATGAAGTTCAGGCCAGGTGTCGTGCCCCAGTGACCGAGCAGCCGCGGCTTGGTGTCGTCGGCGGTCAGCGGGCGGCGCAGAAGCGGGTTGTCGAGCAGGTAGATCTGACCGACCGACAGGTAGTTGGCGGCCCGCCAGTAGGCGTCGATCAGCGCCAGCTCATGGCCGTCGAGCGCGGTCCGAGTGGGTTGCTCGCGGTCTACCGAGGCAGTCATCGCAGTCGCCTCCAGTCGGGTTCTCTGTTTCGCCCGACTAGGTTAGCGACGAACCGTCAGCCGTCCGTATCGGGCCGTGGTTGGCGGTACCAGACCACGAAGGCAACCAGGAAGCGCAACAGCAGCGAGATCTCGTAGGTCAGGCACCAGATGCACACCGCGCCGATGACGAAGACCTGCAGGTACAAAAAGTAGCCGTCGAAGATCACGCCGACGAGCGAGAGCGCGTAGTGCGCCAGAAGCAGGCCGTAGATGTTCGTCCTCCACCACGCCAGGGCAAGGACCAGCAGGACGGCTGAGAGAAGGACACCAAAGACGGCGACCGGGATCGGACCGATCCACGCGTACTCCGACCGGGCGACCTCCTCGCAACCTTTGATCGGGCCGCACGCAGGCACGCCACCGCCCAGCTCTACGACCGACAGGTAGCCGGCAATCAGCAGTCCTACGAGGTCGAGCGCGGCCAGGATGATCGCGGGGTGAACGCCGAGGAGCGGCCGCGCCGGCACGCGGCGGGTGATCAAGAGGCGGCCTCTTCGATCAACGCGGCGAGCTGCTCGTACGACAAAGCGCCCGTGTAGGCAGTGCCGTTGACGATGATCGTCGGCGTCGCCGTGATGCCGTCCGATGCGGCCTGTGCGGTCTCGCTGCGGACGTCGGCCTGGTGCCCTCCGGTGGCCACCTGCGCGTCGTAATCGGCCATGTCCAGGCCGGCGGCGGCCGCGATCTCGCGCAGCCGCTCCGGACGGAAGGCGCCCTCGTTCTCGCCCCTCCAATTCGCGAACAGCCAGCCGTGCATCTGCCAGAACAGACCCTGGTCGGCCGCGACCCTGGCGGCTGCCGCTGATTCGACCGATTCGTCGTAGCTCGGGTCGCCGCGCTGGCCGAGGAAGGCGGCGTCGTGATAAACGAGCCGCGCCGTCCCGGGGACAACGAACTCATCGACTATCGGCGGCTCCGTCTGCTGGGCGAAAAGTCGGCACGCCGGGCACTGGAAGTCCGACCAGATCTCGACCGTCACCGGTGCGTTCGCGTCGCCCAGCGTCCGGCCCTCGGCGAGGCCTGTGGGAACGGCGGCGATCGGTGCGCGCAGCTCGTCCGTGATCGGCTCCGACGGCGGGCGCTGGAGCACGGCGAAGGCGATTATGGCAAGGCCGACCGCCAGCGCGCCGAGGGTGATCAGCAGCATCGGTGAGCGCCACGGCGGAGTCGGCGCCGGACGCGGGCGCTTGGTGCCGGCGCGTTCGGCGCGCTCGATGGCGCGTCGCTCGCGCCGGGTAATTGGCTGGTCGGACGTATTGCGTGAAGTCATCTCGTCGAGTTTGCTCCCATTCGGCCGTCGATCGTCCGCGGTTCAGTCTCTCGGGACGTGCTGTGAACGGGCTGTGAGCCCCGGCGCGTCCGCGCTCCCAAGGTGAACCCTGGCCGACGTGGCAGCGGGATGACTGTTGCCAACGGTTGACTTCTGGGGGGCCATTCGGCCCGTTCGCCCGTTCCGACTCGGGGAGGGCCAACCGGCACCCAAGGTTGCGACGTCCGGCCCTCGAATTGACCGGCCCGCGGACGGAGCATCGCAGCGATGGCCGGTTGGATCGCCCTCGGTCGGACGAACCGGCCCGTGTATGTGGAGGTTCGCGATGTCGAAACCAACCATCAGCCGACTGTTCGTGGGCGGCGTCGTCGCCGTAATCGCGGGCATCGTCCTCGCGATTGCCGCGCTGGCGGTCGCAGTCTCCGGCGGTGCATTCGTAATGGACGGCGCGGACGTCGTAGGGCTCCAGCCGACGCCGTACGCGTGGGCGCTGGTGATCGTCGGTCTTCTGGCCGTCGTGGCCTTGATCGGTGGGTCGGTCGCGGGTCTCGTGGCCTGGATCGGAGCACTCATCAACACCGCCGAGATCGAGGACAAGACGTGGTTCGTCCTGCTTCTGGTTCTGGGGCTGCTCAGCTTTGGCTTCGTGGCAATGCTGGCGTACCTGATCGCAGGACCCGACGGCACTCGTCGCTCTGCGACTGCGCCACCCCGAGCCGCCTATCCAGCCGCCTGACCCACCCAACCAGGCGGGCGCGGGGCACCGCGCCCGCCACCCAACTCAAGGAGTCATCTCATGAAAGTCCTCGTTGCCTACGCGACACACCTCGGCTCGACCCAGGAGATCGCCGATCGGATCGCGCAAACGCTTCGCCGAGAGGGCGTTGACGCGGAGCTTCGGTCGGTCGATGAGGTCGACCTGTCGATCGACGGGTTCGACGCCTATGTCATCGGCAGCGCCGTCCACGCCGGTCACTGGCTGAAGCCGGCAAAGCAGTTCGTCGAGCGCCACGCTGCGCTTCTCGAGAGGCGTCCGGTGTGGCTATTCAGCAGCGGGCCGATCGGTGAAACGGCGGTTCACGCGCCACAGCCGGACCCGAAGGAGATCGGCGACTTCCGCCGCCTGCTCGAGCCCCGCGCCCATGTCGTCTTCGCCGGCGCGTTCGACCGAGAGGCTGCGGACGAAAGAGGCGGTCTGCTCGAGCGCGCCTTCAGTCGC
>DASQLS010000006.1:0-2364 GCA_035629915.1 Candidatus Limnocylindrales bacterium
GACCACATCGGCCACGTCAGCTGGACGCGGCGCGACGGCTCGATGGCCGGCTGCCTGATGTGGATCGATTGGGACGGCAACCAGCTGTTGACGAGCTCGCCCGTCGGGACGGCCAAGGGGAAGGCGTGGCGACGCGATCCACACGTTCTCGTCTCGACCGTCGACCGCGCCGACGACTGGCGTTACGTTCGAGTCAGCGGGCGCGTCACCGAAATCCGGCCCGACGTCGACCTCGTGTTCATCGACAGGATGTCCGAGCGCTATCTCGGCTCGCCTTACGGCCGGCGCAGCGGCGCGCGCGAGATCTTCGTCATCACGCCCGATGAGATCCAGTTCGGTCATGGCGGCTGGGCTCGTCGTCGCTCGCCGTAACGCGCTCCCGCGACGCTTCGCCCAGAACGTTCGCCGGTCGGAGTCGGCGTCCGGTCATATGCTTGGCCGGTGAGCCTCGTCCGAATTGCAGACGCGTCCGACCTGATCTCGCCGACAGTCGTGGTCGCGCTGGACGCCTGGGTCGATGCCGGCGCGGCATCCACGTCCGCAGTCGAGGCACTGGTCGGCGATGCCGCGCCGAACGTGGCGACGTTCGAGGCTGATCTGCTCTACGACTACCGCGCTCGACGGCCGACGCTCGAGATCATGGATGGGCGACCGTCGAATCTGTCATGGCCCGACCTGGCGTTTCGCAGAGTCCGACTCGGCGAACGCGACGTGCTCGTGTTGTCCGGTCCCGAGCCCGATTTCCGATGGCGCGAGCTGGCGCAGGACATGGTCGCGCTTGTGCGAGCGTTGGAGGTTGAGCAGTGGATCTCGCTCGGCGCAATTCCGGCGGCCGTGCCCCACACGCGGGCGGTGCCCATCCTGGGTACCGAATCGAGCCCGGGATTGCTACGCGGCGAGATCCAGCCCGGACCGTCGGGCATCCTCCGCGTTCCTGCGGCCGCAATTTCGGTCCTCGACGTGGCCGTGGCTGAGGCGGGCATCCCCGCAATCGGCTACTTCGCGCAGGTCCCGCACTACGTCAGCGGCGAGTACCCGCCGGCGGCCGTGGCGCTGCTCGAGACCCTTGGAAGACACCTGGATGTCGAGATCGATTCGGCCGAGCTGCAAGAGGAGGCCGATCAGCTGCGGACGCGGCTCGATACGGCGACGGCTGTCGACGAGAAAACGCGCGCCTACGTTGAGCGACTAGAGGAGATGGCCGATGAGTCGCGCCTGCCGGCCGGCGACGAGCTGATCAGCGAGATCGAGCGCTTCCTGCGCGAACGAGGCAACGAACCGGGGCACGGCCAGGTCCACTGACCACGCTGCGCGGCGTCAGGCGGCCGCGCGAGAAGAAGTACCAAACGCCGACTGCGCTGGCCGCTCCACCGAGGAGGAGGAGAAGGAGGAGCGGTAGCACGAGTCGGCGTCGTGTTTGGCACTGACAACAGACTGCGCGGTTCGCCTGTGGGCTTGTTCGGTGCTGGCTGGGAGAATGCTGTGAGAATCTGAAATTCAACTGGCTATCGGCAAACTCACAGCATTCTCCAAGTTTCATCGTGTGGAATAGAGGTCATGACATCCATCTCCACCGCCACGGGGGGCACAACGGACGCGGTCGCCGAGCGAGGGCGCGTCCTGGTCGTTGATGACGAGGCCCCAATCACCGAGCTTCTGTCAACCGCGCTCCGCTACATGGGTTACGACGTCGCCACCGCGCACACCGGTTCAGCGGCGCTCGAGTCTGCTTCGCGAACGCCGCCCGACCTGGTCGTGCTGGACGTGATGCTGCCCGATATCGACGGCTTCGAGGTTTGTCGCCGGCTGCGCGCCGACGGTGACTTCGTGCCGGTCATCTTCCTGACCGCTCGCGATGCCGAGGAGGACCGGGTCACCGGATTCATCCGCGGCGGCGACGACTACGTCACCAAGCCTTTCTCGCTCGAGGAGCTGACGCTCCGCATCGGCGCCCTGCTGCGCCGGACGCGGTCGACCGGCGCCTCGGAAAGCCACCGCTTGCGCTATCGCGACCTCGAGATGGACGAGGATCGCCACCAGGTGTGGCGCTCCGGACGTGAGGTTCGCCTCTCCCCGACCGAGTTTCGCTTGCTGCGTTACCTGCTGCTCAACGCCGAGCGCGTGCTGTCCAAGCAGCAGATCCTCGATCACGTCTGGCAGTACGACTTCAACGGTGACGACAACGTCGTCGAGACGTACGTCAGCTATCTGCGCCGCAAGCTCGATACCGGTCACGACAAGCTGATCCGCACCATCCGCGGCTTCGGCTACACCCTTCGCGCCGAAGGCGTCTAGAGTCCCGCCGGCCATTCGCCACTCGGGAGAAGCCGACACGTGACGCTGCGCACCAGGCTGCTGTTGACA
>DASQLS010000007.1:0-3452 GCA_035629915.1 Candidatus Limnocylindrales bacterium
ACCGCGCGCGTTTCGGGCAGGTCGAAGCAGACGATCGGGATGCCCATGGCCATGTACTCGAGCGTCTTGTTCATCGTGCACAGCTCGTTGAAGCCGTTCGCCGGGTCGGGCCCGATGGCCAGGTCGGCGGTTGATAGGGCTGTACGGAGCTGGGCGTCGGTCAGACGGCCCGGAAATTCAATCTCGTCTTCCATGCCGAGCTCGCTGGCGAGTCGCTGGGCGCGGCTTCGGTCGCTGCCGTCGCCGATGGCCATGAACCGAGCGGCACCGGGCAGGAGGTCCGCTATCCCGCGACATGCCCTGACGAAAAGGTCGACGCCGTCCTGGGGACCCATCACGCCGACGTACACGACGAGGAATTGGCGACCCTTCTTGAGCCGTTGATCGGCTTCGACCCTGAACGTCCGGGCAGTGTCGACCGACGACCGCACGACGACTACCCGTCCGGCATCAATCCCGCCACGATCTCTCGCCAGCCGGGCGATGCTCTCGTTGGTGGCGATCACCACGTCCGCCGCGTGAAACGACTCGCGTTCGCACCAGACGAGGACGCTGTCGATGAGCCCGCCACGCCGTCCGCCCTGGGCGCGATAGAGCTCCGGCGACGGATCGTGCTGGTCGAATATGAACGCGGCACCGAGCCGCTGAAACGCCCGCGCCAGCGGAAAGAAGAAATCCGGTGGGTTGGCTGAGTGGATGACGTCTACCCGGCGTCTCAGGTGGGCGAGCGCTGCCAGGATCGACAGCGCCGGCACCGCGACGGCGTACTCGAGCAGATGGCCCGTCAAACCGGCACCAGTAGTCGCAAACGGAAAGCGGTAGATCTCGACGCCGTCCACACGTTCGTGCCAGCGGCCGCCGGGAAATCCAGGTCCGACTATCGACACTCGCCAGCCGTCGCGGCGAATGGCCTGTGCCTCCGCCCAGACGCGCCTATCGAACGGAACCGGCAGATTCTCGACCAGCAGGAGGGCGTGACGCTGCCGCACTTTGCCGGCTGTGCCCGTCAGGCGACGATCCCGGCCCGAGTGATGCCCCAGATGTCGACGAGCCGGTCAGCCGGGATGTCGATGCCGCGATAGTCGGGGTGCGGTGTGGCGATGACGATGATCTCCGATCGCTCGAGCACCTCCGCTATCGGCAGGTTCGCCGGATCGCTCACGTACGGATCTGTGCTGAGCACGATCGCGCGGGTGTCGATCAGCAGACGGCGCAGATCAGTGCTCGGCGCGCCACGCATGTCGTCCGAACCGGCCTTGAATGACATCCCAAGCAGACCTATCCGGCGCCCAGCCAGAGATCCGAACCGCGTCTCCATGCGCGCTGTCACCCGAGCCGGCAGGCTCCGGTTCACATCCAACGCGGCGCGTACGAGCGAGCCATCGAGACTCGATAGCCCGGCCAGGGCAACCGAGTCCTTGACCAGACACGGACCACCCGCGAACCCGGGCGACGGCAAGCTTCGTGCCCGTGGGTAATCCTGCTGAACGATGTGCAGGACGTTTTCGTAATCGGCGCCGGCCGCGTCGGCCAGTGCCCAGAACTCGTTGGCCGCCGCAAAGCTGACGTAGCGCCAGCCATTGGCGACGAGCTTCGCCACCTCGGCCTCCAGCGGACTGGAGCGGAGACACTCGATCCCGAGTCGACCGAATAGCGCTTCCGCTCGTGACGCGGCCTGTGGGTCGTCGGCACCGACGATCTGGGGCAGCGATCGAAGCTCGTCCAGCGCATTGCCCTGGATCAGCCTCTCTGGGCAGAACACAACGTCGGCGCGCTTGCCGAGCTCGCGCAGACGCTTCCGAACGTGCTCGGTGGTGCCCGGGCGGACTGTGCTCCTGATGATCAGCAGCGCGCCGTCCTCGAGGTAAGCAGCGATGCCGTCGATCGTCTGGTCGAGAGCACCGACGGACGACGCGCCATCGTTGTCGGGCAGGCCGACCGCGACGATGACCGTTTCGACGCCTCGGATGTGGTCCGGCGATGCGCTGAACGTAAGCCGGCCGGTTGCCGCGAGGCGATCGATCAGCTCGTCCGTACCGGGCTCATCGAATGGCGCTCGACCAGAGGCAATCGTTTCCAGTGCCTGGCGCGATGTGTCGAAGATGCCAACTCTGAAGCCGGCTTCGCAGAGCACGAGGGAGAGCGGAAGGCCGACATGACCGGCACCACCGACGACGACGATGTTGGGCACCGCAGGTGGATGTTCATCGAGTGCGCTGATCACGGGCCGATCGGCAGTCGTCAAGAACCCCCAGCCTCCGCTACGTGACGGTCGCGAGACTCTAGCATCGAGCCCGCCATGAACCGGATGCTGGACGCCCACGTCGAAGCCGCCCGGCGCTTCGGCACGCCGCTCTACTTCTATGACCTGCCTCGCCTTCACACGGACGCTCGCGCGCTTGCCGATGCGTTTCCGGACCCGTGGCTCCGCCTCTACGCGCTGAAGGCGAACGGCCTGCCCGGCCTCGTGCGCGAGATCCTTGCCGCGGGCTTTGTCGCGAGCGCCGTCTCGCGTGGCGAGCTGGAACTCGCCGAGCGGGCCGGCGCCACTGCCGATCGAATGGTTCTCGAAGGAATCGGCAAGACGGATGCCGACCTCGTCAACGCCGCGCGCCGCTCGGCGGGCGGCGCGCCACTCGCATGGGTCAGCCTCGAAACGCCGGAGGATGCCGCGGTCCTGGCTGCCGCCGCATGGGCGGCCGGAACGCGCGTCGACGTCCTGGTCCGGGTCAATCCGGCCGTGTCCCCCGAAACACACAGCGGGCTGGCGGTTGGCGCCGCCGATTCGAAGTTCGGCATCCTCCCCGAAGAGCTGCCGGCGGTCATCGAGGCGGGCGGCGGCCCCGACGGCCCGCTGCGTTGGCGTGGCATCCACCTCCACGTCGGTTCGCAGCTCGGTGCCATTGATGCCTGGCGATCGGCGTTCCGGATCGGCCTTCGACTGCTCGAGCTTCAACGCGCCACGTTGCCAGACTTCGACACGCTCGATGCCGGCGGCGGCTTCCCCGTTGCCATGGCCGATGACGAGTCCGTGCCGGCGCCGAGCCTCTTTGCCCACGCTGCCCAGGCCGAGCTGGACGCGATGCCCGAAGGCACTCGACCCGCCCGGTTGGCCATCGAACCGGGCCGCGCCGTCGTCGCGGGCAGTGGCTGGCTGGTCGGTCGTGTGCTCCATGTGCGTCCACGCGAGACGCCGATCGTCGTGCTCGACAGCGGCATGACCGAGCTGATCCGCCCGGCCCTCTACGGTGCAATTCACCCCATGCGCGCGGCGACCTCGCTCGGACGGCCGATTGACGACGGTGCTCCCGACACTATCCGGGTGCGCGTCGACGGCCCTATCTGCGAATCAACGGACACGCTCGGCTTCGATGATTTCCCACCGCTGGAGCGCGGCGACCTGGTCGCGATCGGCATGGTCGGCGCCTACGGCTCGTCGATGGCCAGCACGT
>DASQLS010000008.1:0-4948 GCA_035629915.1 Candidatus Limnocylindrales bacterium
TCGAGCACCTCGCGCTCGCGCGCTGACAGCTCGTCGATCGGCGCCGACTTGGGCCGGCTCATCTCGCGCAGGAGACCCCATGCAAGCCCTGGCGCCACGTAGACCTCGCCGGCGTTGACGGTGCGCAGCACGCCGATCAGCTCGGATGCGGCGGCGCCCTTGAGCACATAGCCGGACGCACCCGCCTTCATTGCCGCGAGCAGATCGTCCTCGTCTTCAGACACGGTCAGCATCACGACACGCGTCTGGGGCGAGGCGGCCGTGATGTCGCGCGCCGCGGTCAGGCCGCCGCCGGGCATGGCGATATCGAGCAGGCACACGTCGGGGCTGTGCTGCTCGACGAGGCTCAACGCCTCTGCCGCCGAGCTGCCTTCGGCGACGACCTCCACATCGGGTTGCGCCGCGAGCGAGGCGACGACGCCGGCACGAAACATGGGATGGTCGTCGGCAACGACGATCCGAATGGGATCGCTCATGCCGAGCACGAACCGTTCACCGCGGCCACGAACCGATCACAGCGGCCACGACACGGTCACTCGCGCGCCGGCGCCTTCACTGCCGTTGATCACGAACGTGCCACCGAGCAGCTCGGCCTGCTCGCGCACACCGGCGAGACCGAGACGGCCCTCGTGGCCGACGCGCGTCGCATCAAAGCCAGGCCCGCCATCGGAAACTGACAACCTGACCCAGCGGTCGTCCTCGGTGACTCGCACCACGACGTCCTTGCCGCCGCCGTGGCGAGTCGAGTTGGAGAGCAGCTCCTGGAGCGCGCGGAAGAGCGCGATCTTGGTCGGCAGCGTGACCTCCTTCGACAGCGGTGCAACGTCTGAATCGACGTTCACGCCTGTGCGACGCACGTGGTCGTCCACGGCGCGTCGGACGACTTCCGAAGTGGACAGCGAATCGAGCTCCGGCAGGCGCAGGCCAGCGGCGATGGCACGCATGTCGCTGAGCGCCTCACCGAGCACCGCCTGGAGCTCGACGACCTCGGCATCCGTGGCCGGCTTCCCGCCGCGGTTGCGGAACTGATCGAGGCGCAACATCGCCAGCGCCAGCATCTGGCCCGGCCCGTCATGCAGGTCGCCGCTGATGCGGCGCAGGTTGCGCTCGCTGAGCGTAGTGGTCCGCTCGGCCGCGACTCTCACTCTCTGGCGGAGCTGCTCGTTCTGATCGAGCAGCGTGGACAGCTCGCTCACCTGGCTCTCGAGCGCGAGTCGCTGGCGATCGATCGTGTCGCTGCCCTGGCGGACGATGCCGTACAGCAGCAGGAAGGTGAGCACGACCGCCATCGCGACGACGAGCCACGACTGGAGTCGGGCGCTGCTGACCTGCTGCTCGATCTCGGCCGGCTGCTGGTAGAACTCGGCGACGGCGATGATGCGCTCGCCGCCGCGTTCGCGGACGGGCAGGTACATCTCGAGCAGCCGGTCGAAACGGTCCTGCTCGCGGATGTTCTCGACGTCGTCGAGGTTTGTCATCTCGGCGGTCACCGTGCCGCCCAGCGCGGCGGCAAGCTCGCCCTCGACCGGGAACTGCTCGCCGATCAACGCTCTGTCCGGGCTGTACATGATCACGCCGTCGGGCCGCCACACCTTGAGCGCGACGACGCGCTCGCCGAACGTCGTGTCGGTCAGCAGCGCATCGAGGTTGGCCTTCTCGTCGTCGCTCAGCCACTCGTTGGCGGCCAGCGATTCGAGCTGCGGCGCAAGGAAGCTCTGGACGTACAGGCCGGTGATCGACGCTGTCCGGTTGATGATGCCGCGCTCGAGCTGGTCGCCGACCCACCAGCCGATCACGAGGCCGGCCGCGAGCAGCACGGCCAGGCTGGCGAGCAGGAACCGGCGACTGAGCGAGTTCGACTGAAGGCCGAGGCTGCGCGAGAGCCGGTGACGAAGAGACGTCTGGGTTCGGACGCCCGGCGCTCTCGTGACGGCCGGCGCTTGAGCGGTGGTCGCCGTCGCTGCGGACGTCGCCACGTCCGGGGCAGCCGGAATCGGCGTTGCGCGTGTCATCGGGATCATCGTACGGCCGATCCGGGCGGACTCCAACGGCCGAACGGCCCGAACCATTTCAGACCAAGGTCGGATCGATTTCTGGACTGCGGCCCGTGGCGCGTCCGCCCGCCTGCAACCGAGCATCAGCACAAGGCGGAGGCCACCCTGGCCCGCCGGGGGAGACAAACAGATTTGGAGGATCAACGGTGAACAAGCTGTTCAGGCGCGGGGCCACCGGCACGCTCGCGATCGCGATGATCGCCGGCGCAGCGCTCAGCTTTCCAGCGGCTATCGCCGCCAACGATCGCGACGTCATTCGCGAGGGCAACTGCACGGGCTCGAGCGACTGGAAGATCAAGCAGAGTCCCGAAAACGGCCGCATCGAGGTCGAATTCGAGGTCGACAGCAACCAGGCCGGCCAGACGTGGAACGTGCGGCTCAAGAAGAACGGCAACATCTTCTTCCAGGGCCAGCGCACGACCGGCGCGCGGAGTGGCTCGTTCGAGGTCCGTCGGGTCGTCAACAACGGCCCGGGCAGCGAGACGATCGTGGGCCGTGCGGTCAATCCGAACACCGGCGAGGTCTGCCGCGGCGAGGTGACCGCAAACCTGTAGGCGCCAACCGCCAACCCTTCGCTACCCCTCTCCTCGGAGCGCGGTCCCTTACCCGGGGCCGCGCTCTTTCACGAATCCTGGAAGGGAAGCGGCGTGTCGGCGCCGGCCCAGCGCTGGACCTCGGAGCGGCGGATCTTGAGCGTGTGGGTGCGCGGGAAGTCGGCCTCCGGCCAGATCCGGAAGTCATCGAGCCGCTGGACCTGACTCAGCTTCGAGTTGGCCTGCTTGATGAGCGGCTCGATTCGCGCCCGGAGCGCGGCGACCTCCTCGTCTGACTGGGGCGCGGGTGGAGCGGGCAGATTGGGCGTGATCATCGGCGGCGCATCGGGCGACAGGACGATCGCCTCGAGCCTCCCCGGTTTCGTCTCGACCACGACCGCCTGCTCGAGCCCGACGTCGGCAAGCACGTTCTCGATATCTTCCGGGAACACGTTGAGGCCGTTGGGCAGCACGATGATGTTCTTGGTTCGTCCCTGCAGAACAAGATTGCCGCGCTTGTCGTAGCGGGCCACGTCGCCGGTTCTGTACCAGCCGTCCTCGGTCATCACGGCCGCCGTCGCCGCCGGATCCTGCCAGTAGCCGTCGAACACGGTCGGGCCGCCGACGAGGATCTCGTTCGTCCCCTCGGCGAGCTTGACCTGTACCGGCTCGGTGATCCTGCCGACGGTTGCAGTCGGGTGGTAGTCGACGCGCGTGGCAGCTACAGGGCCGCACTCGGTCGCCCCATAGCCCTGGAGCACGATGACGCCGAGGTCCTCCCACGCCTGCTGGAGCGCCGGCGGCAGGTAGGCACCTGCCGACACCATCAGCGTCAGTTCACCGCCGAGCTGCTTGTGCACCCGACGGAACAGCAGGCGTCGCGCCCAATAGGGCAGGAAGCGGGCGATCTTGCGCGCTCGATTGAAGGTCTTGTCTTTGCCCTGCCGCTTCACCTCGCGCTCCAGGCCGAGCCAGAAGATCTCGAGCAGCTGCGGCACGAGGACCATGGTGGTCACGCGCTCCTCGCGCAGCGCCTCGAAGATGACGCGCGGCGTGCGCGAGCGGACGAACAGGATGTGGGCGCCGATCATCGTGCCGAACATCAGCACCGGCGCCTGCTCGAACAAGTGGGACGGCGGCAACAGGCTCACGGCGCGGTGCTCGCGCGGTGGAATGATCTTGCTGATCGCTTCCAGCGTCGAGAGGATCGTGCCGTGCTTGAGCATCACCCCCTTGGGCGTGCCTGTCGTGCCGGACGTGTAGATCACCTCGAACAGCGTGTCGCGCGTGGCCCGCGGCCACCCGTCGACCTGGCTCTCCCAGTCCTCCGGGAAGTGATCGTCGAGGCCGCCTTCGTCGGTTCCAGCCGCGTTCTCGTGGGCCGGCTCGGCGGCCAGCCACTCGACGGTTCGCGAATTGAGATGCTCCAGGCCGCCCTCCTCGGGATCGGGCGCGTCCAGGCCGGTGCCGAGGGCCAGCCACTCCGCGCCGGCGCTGTTGGCGATGCGCTGGAGGACGTCCGGCGCCATGCGCAGGTCGAGCGGCACGATCACGATGCCGGCGCGCGCGGCGCCGAAATAGATTGCCGGCAGGGCCGGAGTCGATGGGCTCCAGGTCAACAGCCGATCGCCCGGCTTCAGGCCGAGCCGTCTCAGGCGCCACGCAACGAGCTTCGAGTGGTGGCTCACGTCGGCCGCTGTCCACTGGAGCTGCAACCCGTCGTCCGTTCTCAGCGCCATCTGCTCGCGACCGGCATAGCGCCGCGCGGCGTCCTCGATCAGGTCGAGCAGCGAATCGAACGTGCGCGGATCGGGCAGCTCCCACATTGCGCGGCGAGTCTATTTGGTCGCAGCCCGGTCGATGCCGGCTAGGAGAGGGCCTCGAACTCCTCGTCTGTCAGCTCGATGTCTAGCGCGGCCAGGTTCTCCTGGGCGTGATCAAGCGAGAGCGTGCCCGGAATCGGCAGCACATTCGGGGAACGCCGCAGCAGCCAGGCGAGTGCGATCTGCTTGGGCGTCGCGTCTCGGGATCGCGCAATCGACGCCAAAGCGGCGTGGTCGCCGTGGAGCGGGTGGTAGGGGACGAAGACCATCCCCTCACGAGCGCAGTAGTCGACCACGTCATCGTGCTGTCGCTCGGAAACGTTGTACTTGTTCTGGACTGCCGCAACGGGTACGACCCCGCGCGCCCGCTCGATCTGTTCGACGCTGACCTCAGACACGCCGACCAGACCGATTCGACCGGCCGCTACGAATTCGGCGATAACGCCGAGGCTGGCTTCGAGCGGCGTTTCGGGATCGACCCGGTGCAGGTAGTAGAGCGGGATGCGCTCCGTGCGCAGCGAGGCAAGGCTCTGTTCGA
>DASQLS010000009.1:0-3444 GCA_035629915.1 Candidatus Limnocylindrales bacterium
GGTTCCGCATGGCTCGCACCGTGGCTGTTCAGCGTGCGCAGCCCGGCGACCGGCTCGATCGCGCGCGACACGACGGCCGCATCCGGCACGACCTCCGCCAACATCTCGATCGCTCGTGCGTCGTTCGACTGGCACGTCCAGCTCAACCAGCCCAACGTGGCCTTGACTGCCGGCACGCCGCACACGCTCAGCTTCTGGGCGCGTGGCTCATCTGCGCGCTCCATTCGCGCCGCGTTCCAGCGCAACTCGGCCCCCCATCCGATCTACGTCGAGCGGACGGTAGCGATCACCACTACGTGGACGCGCTACCAGGTCACCTTCACGCCGACCACGTCCGATCCACGCGCGCTGCTCAACTTCAATGTTGGCGCCAACACCGGCCTGGTGTGGATCGACGGAGTCTCGCTGACGCGCTAGTCGCCTCGGGCGAGCAGCCTCGCTAGCCGAGCCTCGTCGGGCCGCTGTGCTCGCCGTGTGCGGCACGTTCCTTGGCTCGTTGCTCGGTGTCCGCCGGGCACGGGCATTCCTCGCGCAGTCGACGGAACGTATAGAAGCCGGTGTGGTGACCGTCGGCCCAGGTCGGCTGTATCGCGTAGTTGCCGACCAGCTGCAGATCGGTCAGCTGGGTCTGGGCCTCGGAGAGAGTCGGGTTCGAATCGAGCCAGCCGGGGATGCCTGCCTCTCCGCGGCAGAACGCGCACGGGCAAAGCCAGCGAAGGGTCACGAAGTCGTAGCGGGTCAGGTGCCCGTCGGGCCATTCAAGCTCGAGCGTGGCATTCGGCCGGTCGGCGTGGACGCGCACCGGCGCGAGGTATTCAGAGCCGGTGACGAAGGAGCTCATCGGGTGGGTCGAGCCGTCAGCGGAGCCAGATCAGGTCGCGCACTGCTCCCTGGGCAGCCAGGCTGCGGAGTGCCCACGCCCAGCCGAATGCCGAGTTGAGATCGGGCGCGTCGCTGGTTCCCGGACCGCCGGGACCGTTCGTGCCCTGGTTGGCCTCGCTCGCCTTGGGAATGATCGTCACGTAGCGGCCCTGCCAGACCTCCTGGCCCGGCTCGGCGTACGTGTCGAACTTGCGCGACAGCGTGCGGATATCCATCCAGGTGCGCGGTCCCGGGTCGAACGAGGTGCCATTGAGCGTCCCATGCGGCCAGAGCGGTCCAACGACCTCGGCCGCGGTGACCTCGAAGTCGTCGGTCAGTGCCGGATCGGCGGTCGACTCGAAGCCGGTCATGACCCAGGCGTGGCGGCCAAGATGAACGAGCAGTCCGACCGGCTTTTCCGTTTCGCGCATCTGTCGCGCGGCGACCCAGAGCGACTCCTGGGCGGTAGGCGCGGCCGCCCAGCCGTAGTCATCGCCGCCGTCGTAGCGAACCATCGCCTGCGCCCAGCCCTCCGGGTCGGCACCCTGATCGGTGACCTCGTAGCGACTCTCGGCCTGCGCGAAGTCGAGGTACTCATCCTGTCGATTGCGTGACTCGTCCGAGCGTCCGTGAATCAGGTTGAGCATGATCTGGATCGTCGCGCCGACGCACGAGTAATCCCAGTACTGGGTCGCAAAGGCGCTGTTGCGCCAAATGCTGAAGCGGCCGTTCCATTCAGCGGCGGAAACGGGCGCGATGCTGCCGGCGAGCAGGGACGCGAGCACGAGGAGGGAGATCACGGACCCTCTGCGCGCCCGCAAGAAGCGGATCACGTCGTGAACGTTACCGAATTTCGCGCCGGCACGGCAAACTGGACGGCAGTGTCCAAGACGCGAACCACCCGGGTCGGCGCGGCCATCGACATCGGAAGCAACAGCATTCACCTGCTCGTTGCGCGACTCGACAGCTCGCCGGCCGCCAGCCGCCACGGCTTGACCACGCTCGAGGATCGCAGCGTCCTGCTCGGCCTGGGCGACGTAGTCGATGCCGATCGCGTCATCCCGACCGACACCTGCGTGCAGATCATTGACGCCGTTGTCGACTACGCCGCCCTGTCAGCAGAGGCGGGCGCCCACCGATTGGCGCTGATCGGCACCGAGCCACTCCGCAGAGCACAGAATGCGAACACGGTGGCCGCAGCCGTGCTCGACAACACCGGCTACGAGCTCCACATAATCAGCGTCGACCAGGAGGCCGAACTCACCGTTCTCGGGGTGACCGGCGGTCGCGCGCCGGACTTTCCGCTCATCGTCGTCGACATCGGCGGAGGCTCAACCGAGGTCGGCATCTATCGACCCGGGGCGGCCCTTGAAGTTGCGGCACTACCCATCGGCTCTGCGCGCCTGACGAACTCGCTCGTCCACAACGACCCACCCACCGAAGAGGAACTCGACCTGCTCCACGACGCCGTCGCCGAGATCCGCGCCCTGTTGCCGACCCTCTCAGGCAACGGACGACAGGGCGAGCTGCAGGCCGTCTTTGTCGGCGGAACGGCGACCAACCTCGCCCGGCTGGGCCGGCTATCGCGCGCCGGTCTGGCCGAGGATCGACGGCTGCTGCACGAGATGGAGTCGGCTTCGATCACCGAGCATTTCGGTGTCAGGCCGCGGCGCGCGCGGCAGCTCGCCGCTGGTGCGGCAATCGTCGAGGTGCTGCTCGCACATTTCGGTATCGACGAGGCCGTGGTCTCGACCGCCAGCCTGCGCGATGGAGCGATCATCGCCGAGTGGCGCTTCGGCGACGAATGGCCGAAGCGACTGAGCGAGCACTTCGCTCAACCGGCGGGCTGACGGTCGGCGATCGCCAGCCAGGCGCGCAGGGTCCCCAGCGCTCCGGCCTCGCTGTAGTGGCGGCGGCGTCGCCCGGCGGGGAGTGTCTGGATCAGGCCCGCGGCGCGTAGCACGGACAGATGCTTCATCACTCCCCAGCGCGTCATACCCGGGGTCCGCGCAGCCAGCTCCGTAGTGCTCAGCCCGGGTTGCGCGGCGATCTCGACGTACAAACGACGGCGTGTGGGGTCCGAGAGCGCTCGCAAAATCTCGTCCAGACGTGGATCATCGTTGATCATGACGTGACCGCAGGGTCACATATCAACGAGGCACAGTCAAGGTGGTTTGCGCTCGGAACTGCTGGTTGTAAGATCGACAGGTGAGCAAAGTCCTCGAAGCACCGGCAGACCGATCAGCCGAACGACGTGCGAACGCCCTTGTGCGCTCATGGGCCGGCCGTGGTGACCTGATCGAGTCCCTCGTCGAGCGTGCCGGCGGCGTCGACCAGGTCGGTATTGAAGAGCGCGTGGAGAGCCTCAAGAGGCGCTCGATCAAGCGCGAATCGAAGGTCTGGGCGCTCGACCTGGCCATCCGGATGGTCGACCTGACGACTCTCGAGGGCAAGGACACCGAGGGCAAGGTTCGCGCGCTGTGCGCCAAGGGCCTGCGGCCCGACCCGAGCGACCCGACCGTCCCGAGCGTGGCCGCCATCTGCATCTACCCCGCCCTGATCCCGGTTGCCAAGCGCGCCCTG
>DASQLS010000010.1:0-9031 GCA_035629915.1 Candidatus Limnocylindrales bacterium
TGTCGATGGACGTGCCTCCGGCGCCCGATCGGTAGCCGGGGTCGACGTCGAAGATGATCACGTTGACTTCGAGTTCGGAGAGCCGCTCGCCCGCCGCTTTCCGGATCCAGCCGACCTTCTCGTCGAAGAGCGCCTCGGTGACGTCGGTGGCCACGTGGCCACCTTCGGGGTAGGCGCGTGGATCGAGGCCGACGATCTGCGCCTCGCTCGCCGCGTAGCTCAGCGTCTTCGGGCCGCCGCCACCGATGAGCAGCGGCGGGTGCGGTCGTTGGAAGGAGCGCGGCATTCCGTCGAGGTGAATGGCGCCGTACGGGTCGCCTTCGGGCCGCTCGATGCGGCCCTCGGACAGAGCCTGCTTGATGATTGCCACCGACGACCTGAGACGTGCGAGTCGTTGGCCCGGTCGACCGAAGGCCATTGCCGCGCCGTCGTATTCGTCGCGCGCCCAGCCGGCTCCAAGGCCGATCTCCAGGCGACCGTCCGTCACAACGTCGAGCGCGGCCAGCTCCTGCGCGAGCAGGACGGGATGTCGGAAGTCGTTGTTGAGTACAAGCGTGCCGATTCGGAGCCGTGTCTCAGCGGCCGCGGCCTGCAGCAGCTGAAGGGATGCAAGCCGGCCCAGGTGATCGGTGCCGAGAATGATGTTGTAGCCCTCGCCCTCAGCCCGCCGGGCAAGATCGAGCATGGTCGCGCGCGATTGCACGTCGGCTTCGATCAGGACACCAAACCGGAACGGCTTCACGGGCTCACCTTACGGCGTCGCCGGCGGGCTTGCTACCCTAACAACCGTTAGTTAGACTACGCCCGATGACAACGGAGACTCCCCGTCGCCAGCAGATCGAGGCCGCCGCGTCGACGCTCTTCCGTGAGCGTGGCTACGCGGCGACGAGCGTGCGCGACATCGCCCAGGCGCTCGATATGCAGGGCGGCAGCCTGTACGCGCACATGGCGTCGAAAGAGGACGTGCTGTGGTCGATCGTGATCCGCGCGGCTGATAAGTTCAATTCAGAGGTCGGCCCCATCGCGGAGAGCGCGGCCCCCGCGCCGGACAGGCTGCGTCGGATGATTCGTGCCCACGTCGCCGTTGTTACCGGCAGCCAGAAGGACGCGGCCGTGTTCCTGCACGAATGGCGGTTCCTGAGCCAGAGCCGGCGCGATCAGATTGCGGAGCGGCGCGACGGATATGAGGCGCATTTTCGGAACGTGATCGGGGAGGGCATCGCTTCGGGCGCCTTCAACGACGTCGACCCGCGAATGGCGGCGATGGCGATCCTCTCGGCGCTCAACGGGATCGCGACCTGGTACTCACCCGACGGCCCATCGAGCGCGGACGCAGTGGCCGACCAATACGCCGATCTCTTCCTCAACGGACTGGCCGATTCACAGCCCCACTTCATGATGAGGACCTTCTCATGACCGACCCGATCTCCCTTGAGCCGATTCTGTCGCCGGAGGAACGGCCGACTCCCACTTTTGCGGACCCAGGGCTGACACATGAGCAGCGCTACGACGCGTTCGTCGAGCACGTCCATGCCGGACTCAAGGTCGAGGCGCGCGACTGGATGCCCGACGAGTACCGCACCAGCGTCCTGCGCTTCGTCGAGATGCACGCCAACAGCGAGCTGATGGGCGTGCTGCCGGAACGCGAATGGATCATGCGCGCGCCGACGCTCAAGCGGAAGCTGGCCCTGACGGCCAAGGTCCAGGACGAGTGCGGTCACGCTCAGCTGCTCTACCGCGTCGCCGAGGACCTCGGCAAGCCGCGTGAGCAGATGTACCAGGACCTGCTCGACGGCAAGACCAAGTACCACAACGTCTTCCACTACCCGACCAAGTCGTGGGGCGACGTGGGCATCATCGCGTGGCTCGTCGACGCCGCCGCGATCGTCGCCCAGCAGGCTCTGCGCGAGTCCTCGTACGGGCCTTACAGCCGGACGATGAAGAAGATCTGCTGGGAGGAGTCGGTCCACATCATGCACGGCCGCGACGTGGTCGTGACGATGATGAACGGCAGCCAGATGCAGCGCGACATGGTCCAGGAGGCGCTCGATCGCTGGTGGGGGCCGCTGATGCAGATGCACGGCCCGCGGACCGACCCGGCCAAGGATCGCGACCTGTTCTGGCGCATCAAGGAGAAGACCGGCGAGCAGCTGCGCCAGGAGTTCCTCTCGACGTACGTGCCCCGACTGTGGGAGATCGGCCTCTCCCCGCCCGATCCGGAGCTGCGCCTGGATGAAGCGGCAGGAGAGTGGCGCTACACCGAGCCTGACTGGCAGGAGCTGCGCACGGTTGTCACCGGCCACGGGCCTATGTCCCAGGAGCGGCTCGATTTCCGGCGCCTCAACCACGACCAGACGGCATGGGTGCGCGACATGATCCTGACCGCCTCGTCGGCAGCCGCCTGAGTCGCTGACCAATGACAACCGAGCAGCCACCGGCGGAGGGCCGGATCGCTGAGGCGGGCCGATTGGGCGACGGAGCCGATCCGGGCGTCTGGGAGGTCTTCCGCCAGGAGAAGGACGGCGACCCGATGCGCCACGCCGGCAACGTTCGCGCGCCCGACCGTGAGCTGGCGCTCAGTTATGCGCGCGAGCTGTACAGCCGCCGCCAGGAGAGCGTCCGCCTTTGGGTCGTGCCGCGGACGGAGATCAGCGACCTAACTGATCCGGACCTGCTCCAGCCGCCGCTCGACCGCAGCTTCAAGAAGCCGGGCGGATACGTGATGCGCGACAAGCTCGAAGTCGCCAAGAACAAGGCGAAGGAGCGGGCCGCGGAGACGACCAACGAATGACCACCGAAGCCCGACTCCCGACGCGCCAGCTGATCCAGCCCGACGTCCCGCAGTTCGACCGGCGGACGCTCAAGCCGGAGGCGCGCGACGCGCTGACCGGCCTGCTGCTGACGATGGCCGACGATGAGTTCGTGATCGGCTTCCGTGACTCGGAGTGGACTGGCATCGCGCCGATGCTCGAGGAGGACGTCGCCTTCAGCTCGATCGCCCAGGACGAGATCGGCCATGCCCGCGTCTGGTACGAGATGCTCGCCCAGCTCACCGGTGACGGCGCGGATCGACTGGCTTTTCACAGGCAGCCGAGCGAGTACCGCCACGCCAGGTTGATCGACCAGGAGCGCCAGGGCTGGGGCTACACGATCACCCGGCGCTGGCTGTACGACACGGCCGACTCGGTCCGTCTTGCCGCGCTCGCCGAATCGTCGTTCGAGCCACTGGCCGAGGTCGTCGCCAAGGTCCGGCGCGAGGAGCGGTACCACCTGATGCATCTCGACAAGTGGCTCGAGCGGCTGGCGACGCGGCCCGGCACGCCGCGCGGCAAGGTCCTCTCCGCGCTCAAGCAGCTCGCGCCGGTCGCGCTGTCGGTCTTCACGCCACTCCCCGGCGAGGAGCGGCTGGTCGAGGCAGGCATCATCGCCGCGCCGATGTCGGAGCTTGCCGATCGGTGGCTCGCGACGGTCAACCCGCGTCTGACTGAGCTTCGACTGCGCTGTGTTCCCGAGGGCAGGCCGCCGGCTGATGGTCGCGACCATGCGGTGCCATCGGACGCGTTCACGGCGCTGTGGACCGACTTCACGTCCGTCGCGCGGCTCGAGGAGGGCGTGGAGTGGTAGCGCCAACAATTGCTGCCCGACCGCTGGAATCGGCGGTTTGGGCCGCACTCCATGACGTGCACGATCCGGAGATCCCGACGATCTCCGTCGTCGACCTGGGCGTCGTGCGTTCCGTAGAGACGGATGCCGGAAGCGTCAGGGTGGAATTGCTGCCGACGTTCGTCGGCTGTCCGGCGATCGAGGTCATGCGCGCGTCGGTGGCCGATCGGCTGCGCGAGTTCGCCGACGAGGTGACGGTCGAGGTCACCTTCGTCGAGCCGTGGACCAGCGAGCGCATCACCGAGGCTGGCCGGATGGCTCTTCGGGCCGCTGGTTTCGCGCCGCCGGTGCGACGCCAGGACGGTGCCGCGCTCGAATTGTCGGTTCTGCCCAGCCTTCCTATCGCGGATTGCCCATACTGCGGATCGCGCAACACTTCGCTCGAGAATGCCTTCGGGCCGACTCAATGTCGCGCGATCTATCACTGCGCAGACTGCCGACAGCCATTCGAACAGTTCAAGGAGGTCTGATGGCGATCCGCCACCGGTTCGCACTGGGGCTGACCGGCCTGACCGTCACGGCCCTGACCACCTTCGCCGCCCTGGCGATGGTCGAGGCGACGCCGCGCTACATCGACGTGACCGTGTTGTGGCTTGCCGGCGCGCTCCAGCTGGGCCTGCTCTTGACGTGGATCTTCATTCCCCGGCTGCCGCGCTGGATCGTGGCGGGATGGGGTCTGATCCTCATCGCCACCGGCATCGGCGTGATCATCACCGCGCCCGTTCCGGAGGGCGCCGGCGTCATGCCGTGGGCGCTGCTCGGGCTGGTGCTGGTGGGGATCGCGACGATCATCGCCTCGGTCGCCCACGGTGGACCGGAGTCGCCCGGCGCCTGATCGGTGAGACTCGGCATCGACACCCGCATAACGAGGTATCCACCGGGCGGGAACTACTGGTACGTGACCGAGACCGCGCGGCGCCTGACCGAGCGCCGGCCGCCCGGCTGGGAAGTGTTGTCGCTCGATGGCTGGCCACGGATCGCCCGCGGCGGCGCGACGCCGGCTCCTCTGCGACGAGTGACCAACGTAGCAATGGACGTTGGCTGGCTGGGGCTTGGCGCGACGTTCGAGGCGGCGCGCCACCGACTCACGGCCTGGTTGACGACTGCCAACATGCTCCCGCCCACGCTGCCACGGCCGATGGTCACGATCATCCACGACCTCAACTTCCTGCAGATGCCGGAGCTGTACGAGCGGTCGTACCGAACGTTCGCAGAGGGCGCGTATCGGCTAACCGCGGCACGCGCGAGCCGAATCATCGTCCCGTCCGAATACGTTCGGGGCGCGGTCATCGACCTGCTGGATGTCCAGCCGAGCCGAGTGCGGGCAATCCCCTGGGGGCTGGAGCACGTGATGGCTGACGCGGAGCCGGCGAAAGCGGTCGCGGCGGACCTGCCGCGTCCGTACGCCCTGTTCGTCGGCCAGACCCAGCCGCATTGGAACGTTGGTGCGCTGATCGAGGCGTGGCGCGTCGGTGCCGGCGCAGATCGCGGCCTGCACCTCGTCATCTGTGGTCCAGCGGGTCGCGATGACGAGGCGCTCAGGGACTACGTGGCTTTGGCTGGCATCGGCGGGCGGGTTCACTTCACCGGTCAGCTGCCGCCGGACGTGCTGGCCGCCGCGTATCGCGGAGCCGAGATGTTCCTCTATCCGCCGAAGATCGAGGGCTTCGGCTATCCCGCGCTGGTGGCCATGGCCCACGGTGTGCCGACTGCCGTTTCCAACGCCGGCGCGCTGCCCGAGACCACCCGTGACGGCGCGGTCCTGTTCGACCCGGTTGACACCGACGGAATCGTGGAGCTGGTGCGCCGTTTGAGCGACGACGACGTCCTGCGTCGACAGCTGCTCTTAGCCGGCCCGCGAGTCGCCGGGACGTACCACTGGGATCGCACGATCGAAGGCATTTGGAGCGAGGTGCTCGCTGCGAGCGAGTGATTGCTATCCTCTCGCCCACACGAGGAGTACCGCCGTGTGGGTCGCGTGTACCTGACGGCGGCCGTGCCAATGGCCGCTGTTGGGGAGGTCGGCCGGTCTAGAGGAGGAGCGACCGATGACGGACGAAGCCAAATTCACTCCGGTTCCGCCCAAGAACAACCGGACACCGATGCTGCTGATCGGAGCGGTCGTTGTCGTGGCGATCGCACTGCTGGCAGCCTGGGCGCTGGGCTTCGGCCCATTCGCACCCGCTGCCTCGCCGTCGGCTGCTCCGACCGCAAGCGCAAGCGCTGCGCCGTCGGCGACGGCGACGACCGCTGCCACGCCATCTCCAACCGCTGCGGCAACCGCGACCGAAGCGCCCACCGCTTCGCCGAGCACGGAGCCGAGCGTTGAGCCGACCGCGTCACCGACCGCGGCCGCCTCGGCGTCGGCCAGCCCGACGGCGTCTGCGGTCGCCGACGTCTGCGCACGCGACACCCTGACACTCAAGAACCCCGGCCGACTGACGTTGAGCACCGACATTCCAGCCTTCCCGCCATGGTGGGGTGGCGACGCCGCGACGCAGTACGACAACGAGCCCGAGGGGGGCTCTCCGTGGAGCGAGACAGACTTTTCCGCCGAGCCTTACTCGCAGGAGGGCTTCGAGGCGGCGACCGCATATGCCATCGCTGCAGCGATGGGCTTCGCGCCGGAAGAGGTCGACTGGATCGCCAATCCCGACTTCGCCCTTGCCTTCGCGCCGGGCGAGAAGCCGTTCGACTTCCACATGGCTCAGATCTCGATCACGCCCGACCGGGCCGAAGCGGTGACGTTCACGGATCCGTACTTCGACTCCAACCAGGCAGTGCTGGCTCTGACGCCTAACGCGATCACGGCCGCGACGTCGATCGCCGATCTGCAGGCCTACCGTCTCGGTGCGGCGGCGAATACGACCAGCTTCGACTTCATCGAGAACTCGATCCAGCCGACGGTCGAGCCGTCCGTATTCAACGACAACGCCGCCGCGCTGGCCGCGCTCCAGGGCGACACGGTTGATGCGATCGTGGTCGACCTGAGCTCTGCGTTCTTCATGCGTGACGCTCAGCTGGAGGACTTCGATACCGAGGAGCCGGAAGGCACGATCGTCGGCCAGTTTGGTCCGCCGGCCGAGCCCGACCACGTTGGCGCCGTGCTCGAACTGGACAACCCGCTGGTCGATTGCGTCAACCAGGCAATCGCCGAGATCATGGCCGACGGAACCCATCAGGCGATCCTCGACGAGTGGATCAACACCGGCCAAGAGGTCCCGTTCCTCGAGTAGTCGCTGAACTTCCGGTAGGCCATGAGCGGGGTCGCCCCGACGACCCCACCCGAGCTGCTGGGCAGCCGTCGATCGCGGCTGCTCGGCTCGCTCCGGCCGGGGGGCGTCTTGGTCGCGGTCGCGAGCACGGTGATCGTGTTCGGGCTGATCGGCTACGTCGTAGTCACCTCGCCAGGCTGGCCGCGCGTCCAGGAATCCTTCTTCAACGCGGAGATCTTCTGGGGCGTCCTGCCCGATCTGGTCCGTGCCCTGTGGAAGAACATCCAGCTCTTCCTGCTGGCCGAGGTATGCATCCTTGTCCTGGCCTTGCTGCTGGCCGTGATGCGCAGCCTGCCGGGCCCGGTCTTCTTCCCATTCCGTCTGATGGCGGTCGTGTACGTCGACTTCTTTCGAGGAGTCCCCGGCGTGCTGGTGATCTTCGTACTCGGACTCGGTATCCCGGGGCTGCGTCTCCCTGGCGTTACGAGCGATCCATTCGTTTGGGGCCTCGTCGCGCTGACCCTTCTTTGGTCGGCCTACGTGGCCGAGGTCTACCGGGCTGGTATCGAGTCGATTCATCCCTCGCAGGAAGCGGCAGCTCGCTCGCTTGGCCTGACGCGGGTTCAGGGCCTGCGCTACGTCGTTCTGCCCCAGGCCGTGCGGCGTGTGATCCCGCCCCTGCTGAACGACTTCATCGGCCTTCAGAAAGACACGGCGCTCGTCTCCTTCATCGGCGTCATCGAAGTCTTCAGAAGGACGCAGATCGAGGCCGGCGGCTCGTTCAACTTCACGCCCTACGTTGCCGCGTCGCTGCTCTTCCTCCTGCTTACGATCCCGCTGGCCCGTTTCGTGGACTGGCTGATAGCCCGCGACAGAAGTCGCCAAATGGCGAGCATGGCCCGATGACCGACGGAACGGCACCGGCCCTTCGAGTCGAGGGCCTGCACAAGTCATTCGGCCAGCTGGCCGTCCTGCGCGGCATCGACCTGACTGTGGCCGAGCACGAGGTCGTGTGCCTCATCGGCGCGTCGGGCTCGGGCAAATCGACGCTTCTACGCTGCATCAACCTGCTCGAGGAGATCGACGCCGGCCGGGTCTGGATCGAGGGCGTGGAAATCACCGGCAAGGGCGTGAACGTCGACAAGGTCAGGCGCCGGATCGGCATCGTCTTCCAGGCGTTCAACCTGTTCCCGCACATGACCGTGCTGAGCAACGTGACCCTCGCCCCGCGCAAGGTTCTGCGCCTGAGCGGCGCGGAGGCGGAGGAGCGGGCGATGGAGCTGCTGTCGCGCTTCGGCCTGGCTGACAAGCGCGACGAATTCCCCGACCGGCTTTCCGGCGGCCAGCAGCAGCGGGCGGCGATCGTCCGCGCGATGGCGATGCGACCGGACGTCCTGCTGCTCGACGAGATCACCGCCGCGCTCGACCCCGAGCTGGTCGCCGAGGTGCTCGACGTGATCCGCGAGCTTGCCGCCGAAGGCATGACGCTAGTCCTCGCCACCCACGAGATGGGCTTCGCGCGCGACGTGGCCGACCGGGTCTGCTTCCTCGACGAGGGCGTGATCCTCGAGCAGGGTCCGCCTTCAGTCATGCTTTCGACGCCGACCGAGGAGCGCACCCAGCGCTTCCTGCAGCGCGTCATCCGCGCCGGCCGTTTGTAGGAGGGACCCGATCCTGTGAGCTACTGCCTGATCGCGCAAGTGCGCGCGGCCGAAGGAAACGAGGACGCCGTTGCCGCGGGCCTGGCGGTCAACCAGGCCGCGTCACGCCTGGAACCGGGAGTCATCGAGTGGATCGCCTACCGCTCGAAGGACGACCCGCGTAACTTCCTCCTCTACGAGATCTACGTCGATGCGGCCGGCCTCGAGGCGCACCGTGCGTCGGAGCATTTCCGACGCTATGTCGCCGAGGTCGTGCCGCTCCTCGAAAGTCGCGAGTTCGCCGCCTGGGAGCCGCTACCGCGCGACTAAGTCGCGGCCCAGGCTGCGATTTTCGTGCGGCATATTCACGCGCGGACTGGTATCCGCAGGTCTGCGCCGCGCCGGACGTGAAATGGGCGGCTCGGCTGCAATCTGAGCGTGAGACCGACCGCGCTTGGGCACTAATGAAGGCAATCATGCCCGGCATCTGCGGATATGAGTCCCTAGGCAAAT
>DASQLS010000011.1:0-10149 GCA_035629915.1 Candidatus Limnocylindrales bacterium
CCGGCACGCTCGCGCGACAGGCCGCCCGGACCAAGGGCCGACAGGCGGCGCTTGGAGGTCAGCTCGGCGAGCGGGTTGGTCTGGTCCATGAACTGCGACAGCTGGCTGCCGCCGAAGAACTCCTTCATCGACGCGACCACGGGGCGGATGTTGATCAACGCGTTGGGCGTTGCCTTCTCCGCTTCCTGGATCGACATGCGCTCGCGTACGACGCGCTCCATGCGCAGAAGGCCGACCCGGAAAGCATTCTGGATCAGTTCACCGTTGGCGCGGATGCGACGGTTGCCGAGGTGGTCGATGTCGTCCGCCGTGCCCATGCTGTTGTTGAGCTCGATCAGGTGGCCGACGATTGCGGCGATGTCCTGCTTGCTGATCGTCCGCTCGCCGGGCAGGGTGATCCCCATCCGATCGGCGACCGCACTCAGCTTCTTGTTGACCTTGTAGCGGCCGACGCGGCCGAGGTCATAGCGGCGGAAGTTGAAGAACAGGCTCTCGACCAGCTTCTCGGCGTTGTCACCGGTCGGCGGATCGCCGGGGCGCAGCTTCTTGTAGACCTCGATCAGCGCTTCCTGGCGGGTGTTGGTGCTGTCCTTCTCGAGCGTGCTGGCGATGTAGGCGGTCTCACCGGTGTCGATTCGCGAGAAGATCGAGCTGATCTCGTCGTTGCTCTCGTAGCCGACGGCTCGGAGCAGCTTGGTCGCCTCCAGCTTGCGCTTGCGATCGACCTTGACGTACAGCTGACCACGGGCCGCGGTCTCGAACTCGAGCCACGCGCCGCGGTTCGGGATGACCTTGGCGTTGTAGAGCATGCGGCCGGTGGCCGGATCCTCGACGCTGGTGTAGTAGACGCCCGGTGATCGAACCAGCTGACTGACCACGACGCGCTCGGCGCCGTTGATGATGAACGTGCCTTCCTCGGTCATGAACGGGAAGTCGCCCATGTAGACGCGCTGGCGCTGGATCTCGCCGGTCTCCTTGATGAGCAGCTCGACCCATACGTAGAGCGGCTTGGAGTAGGTGAGGTCGCGCGTGCGGCACTCCAACTCGGAGTACTTGGGCGCCTCGAACTCATACTCCTTGAAGCGGAGCTCCATGACCCGGCCGGTGAAGTCCTGGATTGGGCTGATCTCGTCGAGCAGCTCGCGCAGCCCGTTCTCGATGAACCAGTTGAATGACTCCAGCTGGAGTTCGATCAGGTTCGGGATGGGCAGGACTTCGGGGATGCGTGCGTAGCGCTTGCGCTCAAGTGAGGCAGTAACGTTACGCCGGCCGGAATCAGTGACAGACAGCATCAAGCGCTCCTAGCGACGGCGACGACAACGGCAGATACGGGCGTGGCGGGTCTTTTGAGGCAGGCACGAAGAGGCGGACATGGTTGTCCGCCGGCAGAGATCCAGAGATAAGGGGCCGCGCTCAACGACCGCCTATAGTACCGACCCCCGTCCCACCTGTCAACGACGCCTAAGTCGGGGCCGAGCGTTCGGGGCGCGAGGGTAAATGTGGCTCACGACAAGCGCGGTTCGAGGGGGCGAGGTCTCCGGGCCCCGCCCCCTCTGTCCGTTACGAGCGATGGACCGTGTCCTTTTCGCGGTGGGTCATTCGCGCCTCACATCGAGGCGCACTGGTCAGTCGCGGCTCCGCCGACCTGGTTGGGTGCGTCGAAGTTGTTGACCACCGGGCTGTTGCCGGTGCACGAAAGGTCATCACCGATCTGATTGCCGATGACGATCACGCCGTAGTTGCGCGTCTCGCCACTCAGGATGGTGATGTCGCTCGAAGTGTTTCCGGTGAGCGTCACTGATTCGGAGAACGACGAGCCAGCCAGGATGACGTCGCTTGTCGTGCCCGAGATCATGGTCTCGCCGTTGACTGTTGCGCCGAAGACATGAACCACCGCGGCGCCGGTCGAGGTGATGCCTCCATTGAGGCGAGAGCCGGCCGAGACGACGAGCGACGCCCCCGGCTTGACCTTGACCGCGCCGTTGATGCTGGCGCCATCGACGCAGGTCACGCCACTGTTCACATTCAATACACCGTTGCGCGTACCCGTGATAGTGGTCGTGCAGGCCGGCGACGACTTGGGCAGGACCGTGGCACGGAATTGTCCGGCCTGGCCGATGTTGCCCGCGGCGTCGATCGCTCGGTGCTCGACCAGGTGCGTGCCGTAACCCGGCTCGAACTCGCCGCTCGGGTGCGTTTCAGTGAAGAACTGCTCGAACGTTGCCTTGGACAAGCCGCCTGAACCGAGGTTGCCGTAGGTGAGCGCCTTGATGTTGGTTCCCGAGTGGGCGAACTTGAACGGCGTCCCGAACGGCTGCTCGGGGAAGCCGAAGTAGTTGAACCAGCCGTCCTCGTCGAGTCGGAGCTCGCCGACGACGAAGCCGGGTTGGTCGTCTTCCGGCTCGAGGAGCATCTCGAACTCGCCGAAGTAGACGTTGTGCTCGAGGCTGTCGGGCACAGTCGCCAGCGGCTCAGTCAAGGTTCTGGGCGCACTGGGCAGGGTGTTGTCGACGAGCCAGACTCGATTCGCCGTGTCGCCGCCGGCCGGATCGGACGCGGTGGCACTCAGCTCGTACGTTCCGGGCGCGAGACCCAGGGCGGCGACGTTGAGGTTGCGCAGATTGTCCGGGTTGGCGATCTCGTTGCCGTCCAACTCCCACGTCACGTCGATGACGCGATCGGTGGGGTGATTCGTCTCGACGAACACCCAGTCATCTCCGGCGACCGGAATGTTGACCAGGCTCCCGTTGGTGATCTGAGCTCCTGCGGGCGACGGAGTCGCCGTCGTCGCATCGACCGTCCACTGACGCGTCTGGACGAAGCGCGAACCGTTGAAGCCCGAATTGGTGGATGCGTTGCTCGTCGACGGGTTGCGCACCCAGTCGATGCCGTCCGGCCCAACCGGATCGCGCACCTCGACATGAACGACCGTCCCCGGTGCGAGACCGAGCTCGCCCAGGTCGAGGAAGGGTGCGTTGTTCGTCTCGACAATGTCGCCCGCCGGCCCACCGATACGCCAGGTCACCTGCAGGGCGTGATTTCGAGGCTGAGTCGGATCGACCCAGAGGACCTCATCCGATGCGACCGGGCTGGCCGTTGACCGGCTCGGCAGGGCCATCTGGCCGGAGTTACGAAGGCCGGTGATACGGGCCACCATGTGCTCGAGGCCGACCTGGTCCCAGTGGAAGCCGATCCAGCGCATGATCGAGTGCTCGCTCGGGCGCCGGACGCCGCACGGGAAGGTGTTGCCGCCCTCGTGCAGGCCGATGGCGCCACCGGACAGGCTTTCTTCGCCGATCCAGCGGTACCACTTGTGCTCCGAGGCGATCATGTCCTCGTTCGTCGTCCGGATGGTGTGATGGAAGCTGCCCGGCTCGCCGCCCGTGTAGCACGGCTTGACGATGTTGCGTGAGCTGTACGGATACTCATCGGCCATAGTCCCGAGCGAGTGGCCGAGCTCGTGGAGCGAGATGAGCGGACCCTGCGGGCTGCCGCCCGAGGTTGTTGCCTGGGTGCCGCCGATGCCGCCGTAAGTGAACGTGTTGAAGATCGCCAGTGTCTGCAGGTTCTGGGCGTTGAACGGGATACCCAGCACCGGCGCGACGTAGTTCTGCAGATACATGTTGTGCTGCTGGGTGCCGGTCGGGGTACCAGGCGCAAGTGCAGTGAACGGTCCGCCTGGATCGTTCGTGCCCGGGGTCGTGTCGTTGTTGTAGACGGTGCCGCGAGCTAGCGGGTCGACACAGCCCTGCTGGAAGATCATCCGCAGCGGCGTCAGCTTGGCCGGATCGGCACCACCTTCCTCGTCAGGGTCGCAGCGGACGCCGGACTCGCCCGAGATGATCTCCAGCGCGTAGACGTTGATGTAGTTGCGGTACGAGCTGAACGGCTCGACGCTCCACATCACGTTGAGGTTGCGATCGACGTCGGCGCGGAATTTGTCCTGCTCTGCCTCGGTGTAGCCGTCGCCCATCACGATCAGATTGAGTCGCTGCGTGGCAGGTCCGGTCACCTGCATCGGCACGAGCGTGGCGCTGCCCACTTCCGCGGCGGCGACCGGGGATCCCGGTGCTACCAAAGTGAGCATCAGGCCGAGAGTGGCTACTAGCCCTATCCGGCGCCTCACGTTGCTGCCCTCCTGACTGAATCAGGCGGCACCAGACCGGGCAGCACCGTCGTGGGGAAGATGGCTAAGGCTCCAGCCCCGATCGCCGGACCCCCACCTCAGACGTCAAGTCGGCATAGAGGCGGCTCGGCGGAATGCCAATCAGATCGGGCACGTTTCGCTCGGCTTGTACGACACGGCGTCGTGGCCATCCTCTAACGGGACTCGCTGCTGGGGCGGCGGTTACAGACTTGTGAGGTTACCTAACAAGCTTCCCGATGGGAAGGCGCAGACCTGACTATTTGTGCTCATCTGGCGGCGAAGGGTCGGCGTCGACGTCCGGCGCGACCGGTTGGTCCGTCGGCGCTTCCTCTGCGCCGGGTGTTCCCGCATCGAGCGGCAGTGCAAGCTGGCCTTCAGCTGGTAGCGGCGCCTCCTCTTCGCCCAATCGGTTGAACAGGTAGCGGTAGACCTGCATCGCGGCGGCGGTGATCGGGATCGCCAGGATCGCGCCGAGCAGGCCGGCGATCGAGCCACCGATGATCAGCGCGAAGATGACCAGCGACGGATGCAGCTCTACCGCATCGCCCTGGATGATGGGCACGAGCACGTTGTTCTCGAGCTGCTGAACGACGAGGTACAGGACGAGCACGGCGACGGCCGCGACGGCCGGATCGTCGGTGATCAGCGCGACGAGGAGGGTCGGGATCATCGAGATGATCGGGCCGATGATCGGCAGCAGCTCAAGCACGCCGGCGATGACCGCGAGCAGGATCGCGAACTGAAGGAAGCGCTCGTCGATGACCAGACCCAGGGCGACGAGGCCGGCGTAGGTCATCAGGCCGACGATGACGCCGAGCAGCAGCTGCGCACGGATCCAGCGGCCGAAGACGCGCTCGATGATCGACAGCACCGACCACACCTCGTCGCGCCACGAGGCCGGCAGCGAGTTCTGCAGCTGGTCGGTTAGGCGAACGCGATCGCGCAAGATGTAGAACGCCCAGATCGGGATGATCAGGAAGCCGAAGAAGCCGGCCGCGGTGCTGAGCACTGACCGGGCGATTGGCAGCAGCGAGCCGAAGTCGACGCCCGCCCCGCCTTCCATCGCTCCGGCGATGGCCTCGTCGATGAACTGGCGGACCGATTCGGGCAGATCAAGCGAGCGGTAGACGTCGCCGATCTGGGCAAGCATCGCTTCGAGTGAGGCAAGCAGGCTGGGCAGATCGCGGACGTAGTCGAGCAGCTGGCTTACGAGCGGCCCGACCAGCAACGCCAGCGCCTCGATGACGATGAAGAAGGTGACGAGGTAGACGATCAGCACGGCCAGGCCACGTGGCATCCGGCGGCGACCGAATTGCAGCCGCGACAGCCAGCCAACGGCCGGATCGAGCAGGTAGACGATCAGCGCGCCAACGATGAACGGCGTCAGCGCATGCCGGCCGAGGTAGAGCACCACGCCAATGACGATCGCGGCGCCAATGACGAGCCCCACGCGCGGCGATGGCATGCCCAGCTGGCGTGGCACTCGCGGTGGCCCTGACGGGGGCGTTGCGAGCGTGCCCTGGTCGGGCAGAGGCACGGGACTGGCGGTGGCGGCCTGGGAGTCGGACGTCATCGGGCCGAGCCTAGCGCAACGCAATAGCAAAGGGCCCGCCTTTCGGCGGGCCCTTCGATTGACCGGCGGTTCCGGCGTTAGGGCAAGTTACTTGATCTCGACCTTGGCGCCCTGCTCCTCGAGAGCGGCCTTGATCTTCTCCGCCTCGTCCTTGGCAATGCCCTCCTTGACCGGCTTGGGAGCCGCGTCAACGAGGTCCTTTGCCTCCTTGAGGCCGAGGCCGGTCAGCTCGCGAACGACCTTGATGACCGGAATCTTGTTCGGGCCGATCTCGGTCAGCGTGGCGCTGAACTCGCTCTGCTCCTCGGCGGCGGCGGCAGGTGCGCCACCGGCCGCGGCGGCAGGTGCCGCGGCGGCAGCTGCCGGGGCAGCGGCGGTCACGCCGTAGCGCTCCTCGAACTTCTTGATGAACTCGGACAGCTCGAGGACGGTCATGCCGTCGATTGCCTCGAGGACCTGGTCCTGGGTGATTGCTGCAGCCATCGTGGACTGTCTCCTTTCGTCAGGTGGTGTGAAGGTGTTGGATCGGTCGAATCAGGCCTGCTGGGCCTTTTGCTCGGCAACCTGTGACAGGGCGTAGCCGAGGTTGCGCAGTGGCGCCGCAAGGAGCGACGCCATGCTCGCCAGCGGCGAAGCCATGCCACCTGCCAGCTGAGCGAGCATCACGTCGCGCGTCGGCAGGGTTGAGAGTCGAGTAACGCTCGCCGAGTCGACAGCCTTTCCGTTCAGAACGGCGCCGCGGACGGCGACCGACTTGTACGGCCGGATCGCATCGAGGAACGTGCGCGCGAGGGTGACCTCGTCGCCGTCGCCCATCGCCAGTGCGGTAGGTCCCTCGAGCATCTGCGTCAGCTCGGTGTTGCCGATCTCCTCGGCAGCGATCTTGGCCAGGCGGTTCTTGACCACCCGGTAGGTGATGCCCTCACCGCGCAGAGCACGGCGAACGGCCTGGATGTCGGCTACGGTCAGGCCGCGGTAGTCGGCCACGATCGTTGTCTTTGCCGCTGAAAACTCTTCCTTCAGCTCGGCAACGGTGGCTTTCTTGGCCTCCGTCGGCATCTTGCCTCCTTTCCCTGGTACGCCCGGCGCGCCGGGACGTCCTCGCTTGGTTCCGCGCGAGGGCGTCTTGGCGCTGCGTCAGCAGCGTCCAGGGCAGATGCCCCGACTATCCCTTCCGGCTTCGCCCTGGTGAGCTTGCCGGGCCTCGGCGTGCCCGTCGGCGTCCCCCGTTCGAGAACGGGTCCGGTCGACGATTTCGATCCGGTCCGACCGATCGGCCATCCAGCGGACGGTCAACCAGCGGCTACGGATGCAGCGCTGTCTGCGGCGGAACTATCTTCTTTTTGACCGCCCTACTCGGCGGCCGACCTATCAGGCGGCAGCTACGGCGAGAACCGCCGGCACGTCGACCCGGATGCCCGGGCCCATCGTGGAAGCCACCGTCAGGCTCTTGAAATACTGGCCTTTGGCGGCGCTCGGTCGAGCGCGATTTATCGCGTCGATCAAGGCGGCCAGGTTCTCGCTCAACTGCTGAGGCTCGAAGCTGGCCTTGCCGAAAGGCGTGTGAATGATACCGGCCTTGTCGACCTTGAACTCGACCCGGCCCGACTTGACCTCCTTGATCGCGCGTTCGAGATCGAAGGTGATCGTGCCCGACTTGGGGTTCGGCATCAGGCCGCGGCGGCCGAGGATGCGGCCGAGGCGACCGACGACGCCCATCATGTCGGGAGTCGCGACGGCCAGGTCAAAGTCGAGCCAGCCCGCCTCGATGCGCTTGGCGAGATCGTCGCCGCCGACCTCATCGGCGCCCGCCTTGAGCGCCTCCTGGGCCTTCTCGCCCTGGGCGAACGCGACAACGCGGATCTTCTTGCCGGTGCCGTGCGGCAGCACGACCGTGCCGCGCACCATCTGATCGGCGTGACGCGGGTCAACGCCGAGGCGAATGTGTGCCTCGGCCGATGCGTCGAAGCTGACGTACGAGGTCTGCTTGAGCAGCTCCATCGCCTCAGTCGGCTCGTATGGATGGCCGCGCTCGACGAGCGCTACCGCCTGCTGATACTTCTTGCCTCTCCCGGCCATCTCGGATCCTCCGTGCTGACGGCCCCGATCTCTCGGAGCCTCCCCTCTATGCCGCGGGGTGTGCGGTCTCCCCTATCGGGAGACTGGGTTTCGGCTTGTTAGCCGACTACCTCGATGCCCATCGATCGAGCGGTGCCTTCGACGATCTTGGCAGCGCCTTCGATGTCGTTTGCGTTGAGGTCGGACATCTTGACTTCGGCGATCTCGCGGATCTGGCTGCGGGTCACCTTGCCGGCCGTCTCGCGACCGGTCGTTGACGAGCCCTTCTCGACGCCCGCTGCCTTGCGCAGCAGGTCTGCCGCGGGCGGCGTCTTGAGGATGAACGTGAACGAGCGATCCTCAAAGATCGTGATCTGGGCAGGGATGACCTGGCCGCGCTGGGCCTGCGTCCGCTCGTTGTAGCTCTTGCAGAACTCGACGATGTTGATGCCGTGGGGGCCCAGCGCGGTGCCGACCGGCGGCGCGGGCGTGGCCGCACCAGCCGGCAGCTGGAGCGTCAGGACTGTTCGGATCTTCTTGGCCATGGCTGGGTATCAATTCCTCTGTGGCTGGGGGCTAGAGCTTCTCGACCTGCAGGAAGTCCAGCTCAACTGGCGTTTCGCGGCCGAAGATGCTGACCAGCACCTTGAGCTTGTTGCGCTCGGGGTTGACCTCGTCGACCGTGCCGATGAACTCGGCGAACGGGCCGTCCGTGACGCGCACGCTCTGGCCCTTCTGGAAGGCGACGCGGTACTTGGGCGTCTCGACGCCCATCTGGCGCAGGATCTGCTTGACCTCATGCTCCTCGAGCGGCACCGGCTCATTGCGCGAGCCGGGGATGTTGCCGCCGCCGACGAAGCTGGTCACGCCAGGGGTGTTACGCACGACGAACCACGAGTCCGGGTCGAGGATCATCTCGACCAGCACGTAACCCGGGTAGACCTTCTTCTGGACGGTCACGCGCTGGCCACTGCGGATCTCGATCTCGTCCTCTTCGGGCACCAGGACCTGGAAGATCTTGTCCTCCATGCCCATCGACTCGATGCGGTGCTCGAGGTTGGTCTTGACCTTCTTTTCGTAGCCCGAGTACGTGTGGATCACGTACCAGCGCTTCTCCGGCGCCTTGACGGGCGCCTCAGCCTCGGACATCAAAAGAGCTCCACCTGACGGATGATGAACGTGAACAGGGCGTCGAAAAAGGCGATGTAGATGCCCAGCGCCGCGCTGATCACGAAGACCAGCACGGTCAGGTTGCGCACCTGTTCGCGCGTCGGCCAGGTCACTTTCTTGAGTTCTGACCACGATTCCTCGAGGAAGCGCCTGATCCGCGTCAACGTCGATTACCTCTGGTGGTTTGGCTGGCAGGCGCGACAGGACTCGAACCTGCAACCGCTGGTTTTGGAGACCAGTGCTCTACCAATTGAGCTACGCGCCTCTGCCTGCTCATTAGTCTATGTCGGCCTTGCAATCTCGATCTATCTCCGCAGTCGGCCTGCAGGCCGCTGCTGCGCGCCCTTCATGGCCTCCCGCGAAGCGGGTGACCATGTCGAGCTTGCTACTTTGCCTCACGGTGCAGGGTGTGCCTGCGACAGCGTGGGCAGTATTTCTGAAGCTCGATCCGATTCGGGTCGTTCTTCTTGTTCTTGGTAGTGCTGTAGGTCCGCTCCTTGCACTCGGTGCAAGCGAGATGGATTACCGGCCTGTTCTCGGCCGCTCGTGCCACCTGATTACTCCTGGATCTCGATGATCGCGCCGGCGCCGACGGTGTGGCCGCCCTCGCGGATGGCGAAGCGCTGGCCGGTCTCGAGGGCGATGGGCTGGATGAGCTCGACGGTCATGTCGACGTTGTCACCGGGCATCACCATCTCGGCGCCGCCGGTCAGCCCGATGGAGCCGGTGACGTCGGTCGTGCGCAGGTAGAACTGCGGCCGGTAGCCGTTGTAGAAGGGCGTGTGCCGGCCACCCTCCTCCTTGGTCAGGACGTAGACGCGGGCCACGAAGTCGGTGTGGGGCTTGATGCTGGCGGCCTTGGCCAGGACCTGGCCGCGCTCGATCTCCTCGCGCTCGATGCCCCGCAGGAGGCAGCCGACGTTGTCGCCGGCGCGGCCCTCGTCGAGCAGCTTCTTGAACATCTCGACGCCGGTCACCACGACCTTGCGGGTGGGCTTGACCCCGACCAGCTCGACCTCGTCGCCGACCTTGACGATGCCGCGCTCGATGCGCCCGGTGGCCACGGTGCCCCGGCCCTTGATGCCGAAGACGTCCTCGACGGGCATCAGGAAGGGCTTGTCGACCGCCCGCTCGGGGGTCGGGATATAGGAGTCGACGGCGTCCATCAGCTCCTGGATGGGCGCGTAGGCGGGGTCGGCCG
>DASQLS010000012.1:0-11781 GCA_035629915.1 Candidatus Limnocylindrales bacterium
CCATCGCAGCGTCGTCATCCTGCTGTCGTTCGCCCTCTTCGTCGCCGGCTTGTCGGCGTGGGGATCGCTCAAGCAGGAACTGCTGCCGGACGTCGACTTCCCGGTCATCACCATCGTCGCGCCGTACCCCGGCGCGGGCGCAACCGACGTCACGGCGCAGGTCGCCGAGCCGATCGAGCGAGCCGTCCAGGGCACGGCCAACCTCGCCCAGATGCAGTCGACCTCGGCCAACTCGATCGCGCTGATAGTCGCTCAGTTCGAGTTCGGAACGGACGTCGATGCCGCTCAGGCCGAGATCGAAGAGAACATCGCCGCGCTCGGTCTGCCCGATTCAGTCGATCCAACGGTCCAGGCGCTCAACATCAACGCCTCGCCGGTGATCATCGCCTCCGTCTCGGCGACCAGCGAGGAGGGCCTCGACGAGGCCGCGCGGATCGCCACCGAGGAGATCGTCCCGCGGCTTCAGGCCGTCAGCGGCGTCGCCACGGTCGACCTGACCGGCGGTCTCGAGTCGCAGGTCTTCATCACCGTCGATCCGACCGCCATGGCCGAGGCCGGCATCGGCCAGCAGCAGCTGCTCGGCGTCCTGCAGGCGAACGAGATCACTGTTCCGTCCGGTCAGCTGAATTCCGACGGGCAGCGAATCCCCGTTTCGACCATCGGCGAACTGACCTCGGTCGACCAGATCAGCCAGCTCATCGTCGGCGTTCGTCAGACGCCCGCCATCCCCGGGGCAACGCCCGATCCCAACGCAATCCCGATTCCGGTCACGATCGGCGACATCGCCACGGTCGAGATCGCCGAGGTGGCGACGACCGGTTACGCGCGCACCGACGGCCAGCCGTCGTTGACGCTGACCGTCACCAAGACGTCCGATGCAAACACGGTGCTGGTCGCAAATGAGGTCGAGGAAGTCCTCGCCGAGATTGGCGCCGAGCACCCTGATTCGATCACCGTTGCGACGGTCTCGGACCTGTCCGTCTTCATCGTCGAGTCGCAGGAAGGCCTCGTCCGCGAGGGCGGCCTCGGCGCGATCTTCGCGATCATCACCATTTTCCTGTTCCTGTTCAGCCTGCGCTCGACGCTGGTCGCGGCTATCTCCATCCCGCTGTCGGTGCTCAGCGCGCTCGTCCTCATGCAGGTCGCCGACATCTCGCTCAACGTCATGACCCTCGGCGGCCTCGCGGTTGCCGTCGGCCGCGTCGTCGACGATGCAATCGTGGTCTTAGAGAACATCTATCGCCATAGAGCCATGGGGCAGGACCGGCTGACCGCGTCCATCGAGGGCCCCAAGGAGGTCGCGCGCGCGATCACCTCGAGCACCCTCACCACCATCCTTGTCTTCCTGCCGATCGGCTTCGTGGGCGGCCTCGTCAGCCAGCTCTTCCTGCCCTTCGCGCTGACCGTCACCTTCGCTCTGCTCGCGTCGCTCATCGTCGCGCTCACGGTCGTGCCGGTGCTCGCCTACCTGTTCATCAACAAGGTTCCGTCCAACGTTGACGCCGATGGCGAGCCCAAGAACTCGTTCTGGATCCGCGTCTACACGCCGCTCATCACCGGCGCGCTGCGCAACCGCGCGACCAAGTTCGCGGTGCTCGGCGTCTCAGCCCTGCTGTTCGTCGCGTCGCTCACGCTGGTCGGCCAGCTGCCGACGCAGTTCATCAACACCGGCTCGGAGAAGATCCTCCAGGTAACCCTCGTGCCACCTGCCGGCGCAAGCTCACAGGCAGTGCTCGATCAGGCGATCGAGGCCGAGACGATCCTGATCGCCCAGGAAGACGTCGAAACCGTCCAGACGAGCGTCCCGGGTGAGGGCGATGCCGGCTTCAACACCGTCATCGCTGCGCTCCAGGGCCAGCCTGCCAACTCGGCCACGATCACCGTTCGACTCGACCCGACGGTCGACCTGGGCGAGGCCACGACCTCGCTCTCGACGGCGCTCGATCCGGTCAAGACCGACGGCTACGAGATCAATGTCTCGGAGGCAGCCGGCTTCACCTCCAACAACCTCAACGTGATCGTCAGCGGCAGCAACACCGAGGACGTCGCGGTCGCGACCGAGGCCGTCATGGGCGCCATCGACGATCGCAGCGATCTGGCCAACCTGTCGAGCGACCTGGCCGCGGCAACGCCCGAGATCCAGGTACGTGTCGATCCCAACCTGGCAGCGACCACCGGCTCGACCGCGGCCCAGATCGCCGGCGAGATCCGTGGCCTGCTGACTTCCACGTCTGTCACCACGCTGACTCTCGACGATGTCGGCGCGGCCGAGCTGATCGTCCGCAGCGATCCTGATGTGGTCACCTCCGTCGACGAGCTGAGCCAGGTCATGGTCGGCACTGTCCGACGCGTGCCGCTCAGCCAGGTCGCCGAGGTCGAACAGGTCGACGTCCAGGGCAGCATCACCCGCATCGACGGTGCGCCCGCGGCGCAGATCACGGCCGAGATCACCAGTGCCGACACGGGCGCGGTGTCAGCCGACATCAAGGAGACGATCGACGGCCTCGTTGCCGCCGGTTCGATCCCCGCAGGCGTCGACGTCCGACTGGCGGGCGTGACCGAGCAGCAGAACGAAGCGTTCGGCGGCCTGTTCACGTCGATGGCAGTGGCCATCCTGCTGGTCTACGTGATGCTGGTGCTCACCTTCAACTCGCTCATCACACCGTTCATCATCATGTTCAGCCTGCCGCTGGCGACAATCGGCGCCTTCCCGGCGCTGTTCATCACCGGCCGCCCCATTGGTGTCAGTGCGCTGATCGGTTTCCTGATGCTGATCGGCATCGTGGTCACGAACGCGATCGTCTTACTCGACCTGGTCGAGCGACTGCGCGCCGACGGCCACTCTGTACGCGACGCCCTGATCGAGGGCGGCCGCACGAGGGTCAGGCCGATCCTGATGACGGCTTTCGCGACGATCCTGGCACTCATTCCGCTCGCCGCGGGCTTCAATGAGGGCTCGATCATCGCTGCCGAGCTCGGCACCGTCGTCATCGGCGGCCTGTTCAGCTCGACCTTCCTGACGCTGCTCGTCGTGCCCGTCGTCTACTCCCTGGTCGAGGGCGGCAAGACCGGGCTCTCGCGCCGAATGCGACGTGAGCCAAAGCCGGTCGTGCCGGACGCGGAGGCGGCGCCAGTCGGCGGCTAGCACCGCGCCATCCAAGCGACAGCCGTTCATGCGGGTAGGCGACGAAAGTTGCCTACCCGCTTTTTATGCCCGATTCGGTCCCGGTTGTGTGCCATGGTCACAACCTGTACCGAAATGGGCCTTGACCGGTCGCCTCAAGCCCCAGATTGGTCCCAGTTGTGTGCCATGGTCACAACTCGCACGGAAACGAGCCCCGACCCAGGCCGCGCAAGGTCAAACACGTCGCAGTTGTGTGCCATGGTCACAACTCGCACCGAATAGTCCCCGACCGAGGCCCGGCAAGGTCAAACACGTCGCAGTTGTGAGCCACGGTCACAACTGAGCAGAAACGTGGCCCTCGGGCCATCGGCCCTCGGCGCGGCCGGCGCGGTCGGGCCATCGGCCCTCGGCGCGGAAGTTAGAGCCGCCGCCTCATATACTCGGCCGCGATGAAGCAGATGTACCACCCGGACGATCTGGCGGCGATGGATCCGCTTGTCTTGATGCGCAACCTCGACCACGTGCGCATGACCAGCCGGCGACTCAGCTATATCCTCCAGCAGCAGGTCCACCTGTACACGCCCGAGGCGAACAAGCTGCGTTCGGAGATCGACGAGTACGTCGAGGCGGAGCGCCAGATCGAGTGGGAGATGGCCCGCCGAGGGCTGCGCGCTTAAAAGCCACGCCTCCGCGGCGCGCCTGGAAGAGTGGGTCAGGCCCGGGCAGGTACCGGACTGATCGAGATCGGAGCCGGTCCGGCCGATGGCTCGTGCAGGTTTCGCTCTTCCGCGACAACTCGCTCGGTCAGCGTCACGAGACGGGGCATCTCGCTCAGGCAGAACGAGACACCGTGCTCGGCCAGCTCGGCATAGCCCATCCCCTTGAACGTGCCGCGCGCGGCTACGGCGCACATCTCGTCGTAAAGGGCCGGCCAGCCGACACGCCGGCGGCGATGGCAGAAGCGCACGAACTCGAGCGCAACATCTGATCCGACCGGCGACTCAACGCCGGCGTGCGCCACATCCATGGAGTCCGCGGACACGTGTCCAGGGACGTGTTCGACCGTCCGGCCGGCAGCCTGAATAACCACGTTGAACCTCTCCCGGCGCTCCGCCGCAGTGCCGATTGGGCGGTGCGCTCCTGCTTGCCCAGTAACCTCGGGCGCGGCTGGTGCTCGTTCCGTGCCGTGCGCCCTGTCCTCCCCATCCACCACTCGCTGTCTCGCGGCGGGCGGCAGGTGATCGGCGCATTCTAGGAGTCGCGGCCGACCAGCGGAAGGCGTTGTGTCCACCATTCTGTCCACCTTCTTTTCCACACCGCCGAAGTTGGCCCTGGATCCGTCATGCGAGCCAAAAATCGACGCCCCCGGGGCGCGGTCCGGGGGCGTCAGGAAAGTTCGATGCGATCGCGGAGGGGCTGCTGGGGCGACCCGGTCCGTGCCCTCGCAGTCTAGCAACCCGTTTCAATCGGCCCTCGCCATAGGCCTTCTGCCGGCCCAAACCGGGATCGGGTAGGGTCCCGGCGTGAACGACGCCGCCCGGCGGGTACAGCGGACGTACCTGCTGCTGACGCTCTTGACCACGCTCGCCGCGTCGTTCATATGGGGCGTCAACACGCTCTTCCTGCTCAGTGCCGGCCTGACCAATGAAGAGGCCTTCGCGGCCAACGCCGTCTTCAGCCTCGGCCAGGTGCTGTTCGAGGTACCGACCGGCGTAGTCGCCGATACGCGCGGCCGCCGCTTCTCGTTTCTGCTCGGCGCGGCCACGCTGCTCGCGTCGACGCTGCTCTACCTGTACATGTGGCAGATCAGCGCGCCATTCCTCGGCTGGGCCCTCGCCTCGCTGCTGCTCGGCCTCGGCTTCACGTTCTTCTCAGGAGCGACAGAGGCATGGCTGGTCGATGCGCTCAAGTCGACCGACTTCGAGGGCGACCTCGAGGGTGTGTTCGGCCGCGCGCAGGTCGTCGGCGGTGTGGCCATGCTGACCGGTTCGGTCGCGGGTGGCGTCGTCGCTCAGCTGACCGACCTCGGCGTGCCGTACATCCTGCGCGCGGCGTTGCTGGGCGTGACTCTGGTCGTGGCCTGGTGGGCGATGCACGACATGGGCTTCACCCCGCAACGCGACGTGACGCCGTTGAAGGCTGTGCGCAACGTCGTCAACGGGGCCGTCGACGGCGGCCTGCGCAACCCGCCGGTGCGCTGGCTGATGATCTCGGCGCCGTTTGTGGGCGGCGTGGGGATCTATGCGTTCTACGCCTTCCAGCCGTACCTGCTCGAGCTGTACGGCGACCCGAACGCCTACAGCATCGCCGGCCTGGCAGCTGCGATCCTGGCCGGCGCCCAGATCCTCGGCGGCCTCTTCGTGCGCCGCATTCGGCTGCTGTTCAGCCGACGGACGGACGCGTTGCTGATCGGCGGCGTGCTCAACGTGGCCTTGCTGTTCCTGGTCGGCTTCATGCCGAACTTCGTGGTGGCGATCGTGCTGCTGGCGGTCTGGGCACTGATCTTCGCCATCCAGATGCCGATCCGGCAGGCGTTCATCAACGGCGCCATTCGCTCCGAGCAGCGCGCCACGGTGCTGTCATTCGACAGCCTGATGTCGTCCGCCGGTGGCGTCGTCTTCCAGCCGATCCTTGGGCGGACGGCAGACATCTACGGCTACCCCGCCTCGTACATGGTGGCCGGAGTCATCCGGGCGATCGCCCTGCCGTTCGTATACCTCGCCCGGCGCGAGAACTCCCCGTCGGACCCCATCCTGGCCGACCCGGCAGCACCGGAGCAGGCCGCCGCGTCCTGAGCAGCGGATCCGCTACTTCCGATCCATTACCTCCCCTGGTGGTGGACCTCCTGGACCAGCCAGCCGTTGCCGTCCGGGTCACTGAACGACAGGTACGTGCGGTAGTCGCGTCGCTCGGGATCGAGCCCGGGCGTCTGTCCTTCGGCACCGAAATGGAACGGGTCGCTGATCTCGACGCCACGGCCGGACAGCTCGGCATGGGCCGCCTCGATGTCGTTGACCACGAGATGCAGGCCTTCGTATGAGCCCGGCGGCTTCTGGGAAACGCCGATGCCGAAGGTGATCGAGCAATCGGAGCCGGGCGGCGTCAGCTGGACGACCCGAAACGTTTCGCTGGCCTCGTGGTCGACGTCGAGGTGGAAGCCCAGCTTGTGCTCGTAGAAGTCCTTCGCCCGATCGACGTCCGATACCGGCAGGATGATGACCTCGAGCCTGTAATCCATGGCTTCACGCCTCCTGACTGGTCGCGGCGCACGGCGAAACGCCGAGGGAGAAATCCTAGGGAGGTTTGGTACCGCATATCGGATTCGAACCGATGATCTCCGCCTTGAGAGGGCGGTGTCCTGGGCCTCTAGACGAATGCGGCACAGATGCGACCCGCGTAGCGCGTGATCGCGACCAGCATTTTAGCCGATCGGTGCGGCGCGCTCCTTCCGGTAGGCGTCCTTGAGCCGGATGAGGTCGCCGACGAACTCGAACACGTCGACACCGCGGTAACGCACGCGCTGCCCGGATGTGTTGGTGCCATTGAACGTCCAGGTAGCGTGGCCGCGGTCGCCATCGATCATGGGCTAGAGGCGGTGTGACTCGATGAACTGGCGGACGGCGTCGGCAACCTGCACGTAGCTCTCCTCGCCGATGACCAACCCGTAGTGTGAGTGCGTACCGAACGCGACGTACTCGGCGCCCAGCCACTCGGCGAGCCGCTCACTGTCATCAGCGGCGAACCAGCGGTCGAGCCCGGCGCCGATGACGAGCTTCGGAACATCCGGCAGCTGCTCGATGTCGACTGAGACGCCCTCGAGCATCTGGCGCCGCGCCGCGCCCGATTCGGCGCCCATCATGTGCTGGACGCGCATCACGTCGGACAGCGTGAGGTCCGGATACTGGCGCAGGATCTGGTCGGGCGGCAGGTCCCAACCGAGCAGGCCGCGTCGATACTCGCGCGGCAACAGCCGAACCATGTGTGCCGGCGGCGGCTCGAGCAGCTCGGCGGGCAGTGCCGGGCTGAGCAGGATGAGCGCCGAGATCGGCCGCTCAGTGGCCACACGCAGCGCGAGCAGCCCGCCGAGCCCATGGCCGAGCACGATCGGCGGTCGCGGCATCAGATCTGCGCCGGCAACCGCGTCCTCGGTGTAGGTGTCGAAGTCGAGCTCGGCGAAATCGGCCGTCTCGGACCAGTAGTGGCCGCGCAGGTTGAGGGCGTGCCCTTCCCAGCCACGTGGCGCGAAGTAGCCCAGGTAGCGCTGCCACATCCACGAACCGGCAAGCTCGCCGTGGAGCATGTACAGCGGCTTGCGCCGCGACCGCCGCTCGGGCAGCCACGACTCGATGTACAGGCCGCGCGAGCTGACGATCCGCTCGTCCTTGCGGATCGGCCGTCCAGGTCGCTCGGCCAGCTCGACCGTGCCATCGGCCGCCTGGCCGTCGTCGCGATGGCCGTTGCTCGGGCCCGAGCGCTCGTCGGTCATCAGTCGAGTCGGTTGAAGACGAGGCCGGTGGCGGCCTTGGGATGGAAGAACGTCGACTTGGCCGGCATGTGCTCACCGTTGGCTGCAACAGCCAGCACCGAGTCGATCGGCGTCGGGCGCAGCAGGAAGGCAACGTCGGCGTTGCCGGCGTCTATAGCGGCGACGGCCTGTGCCGCGTCGCTGACGTAGGCCAGCCGCTCGGCGGCCAGAAGCTCATCGGTCGTGTTGCCGGTCATCTCGCGGAGGGTAGCGGAGAGCACGTTGACGTCCAGCCAGCGCAGTTCGTCCGACCCGCCACCGAGCCGGGAGTCGATCCGGCCACGCTCAACTTGAAGCAGCGCTCCCCCGTCGCGCGTCCACAACCCCATCAACCCGGCCTCGGTGGACTCATTCAGCCGCGCCGCGATCTCGGCCGAGCTCGCGACTGGTTCGACCGAGTACAGACCGCGGGCGGCGTCGATGACCGCGCTGCCGCTGGTCACACCGCTGATCAGCCTGTGCCACGGCAGCAGCTGCAAGCCGCCCGAGTGTGCCTCGTAGAGCAGCGCCAGCACGAAATCGGCACCTTCCGGCGCGCCCGGCTGAGCCTGGTAACGAAGGGCCGTCTCATAACGGTGGTGCCCGTCAGCGATGTCGAGCGGCCCAACTGCCGCCAGACGAATCAGCTCGGCCGCAGCTGGATCCTCTTGAGGCGTCGCCAGCCAGAGTCGCTGGCCAACTCCTCCCGGACCCTGCGCATCGGCCACCGCCGGCTTTAGGGTGAGCTCGTCCAACAGCTCGCTCGTGGCCGCACCGCCCGACCGGTCGTCGTACTGCAGCATCACCGGTGAGAGGTTCGTCCGCGTCGCGCTGAGAAGCCGGAAGCGATCCTCCTTCGGCGCGCTCATCGTCAGCTCGTGCGGCCGGACGCCACTCCACGGAGCGTAGGGCTCCAATCGAAGTCGCGCGAAGAACGAGCGCGCGACGTGATCCGAGCCGTCATCGAGCGTGAAACGCTGCTCGTAGACATAGATGGCCGGACTTTGGTCACGCACGAGGGCACCTGACTCGACCCACTCGTCCAGTAGCCGTGCCGCGTGTGCATAGCCATCCTTGGCTGGATCGTCGGCCGGCGCCTGCGGCAGCTCGAGGTGAACCGCATTGTTGGGGTCGGCTGCGGCGAGCCGCGCTCGTTCGGAGGATGAGATGACGTCGTACGGCGGGCACAGCAACGCTGCCAGCGTGGCAGGGTCGGCCGGGGCATAGCGCAGCCCATTGAACGGGCGCAGTTCGGGCACGGGAACCGATGGTAGCGCCAGCACGTCTAGCGTTGGCCGGGCAGCCCGGAAGGTCACGTCAGCCACCTACTCTTGAGGTTCGATGAACCGTTCGCCGCTCCCGTCACGCATCAGCACCGGATGGCTGCCCCGCTCACTCGTCGCGCTCCAGGCGGCGCTGATCCTGATCGCCGCGCTGGCGCCCGCCGCGCTCGCCCAGGATCCGTCAGCCTCGCCCTCCCCTTCCGCTCTGCCAGCGTCCGAACTGAGCATCGTGGCACGCCCCCTCCTGGGCGGCAATGTCCGACCCGGAGCATGGACGGCAGTCGACGTCCAGGTCACCAACGACGGCCCGGCGGTCAACGGCGAGCTGCGCATTCGCGGTCAGCAGGAAGGCCGATCTCAATACGGGGTCGAGGTCCAGCTGCCGCCCGGCGCCGTCCAACGCTTCACGCTCTACGCTCAGACCGCGCTGTTCGGCAGTCGCATATTCGTCGACCTGGCCAACGGCGAGCAGATCGTCGCCACGCAACAAGTCAACATCAGATCGCACGACGCGTACAGCCCGATCGTCGCCGTCGTGGCCGAGCGGCCCGAGCGGGTCCTGCCACAGGTGACCGGCGCGATGGTCAACCCGAACGTATCGACGACCACCGTCATCCAGCTCGCGCCGGCCGATCTCCCGCCGCGCGTCGAGGCATGGGCGGCGATCGACCGACTCGTCTGGCAGGACGTCGACGCGGCCCAGTTGAGCCCGGCGCAGCTCGAGGCACTCAAGCTCTGGATCGGCGCCGGCGGACGTCTCACCATCCTGGGCGGCACGACCGGTGCGGGCACGCTGCGAGGCTTTGGCAACGACCTGCTGCCGTTCGACCCTCAGACCACTGTCGAGGCCGCGCCCGCCGACGTGGCAGCGATGCTCGGCTCCTTGCCCAGTGACGCGGTCGCGGTTCCGGCCCTCTCGGGCACGCTGAACCGCGGCTCGGTGCTCGCGCGCAGTGGCGAAGCGGTGATCGCCGCCGAGTCCGGCTACGGCCGCGGCGTGATCACGCTGATCGGCTTCGATCCCGCCGCGTCGTGGATCACCGATAGCAGCGCCAGCGATGTCCTGTGGCGGCGCCTGCTGCCACAGACGAGCGGCCCGGCCCTAAACCCGATGACGCTGCCGGATGACTCGCAGATCGTCTACGCGCTGCAGAACCTGCCCTCGATCGACCTGCCGCCGATCGAGCAGCTGTTCATCCTGCTCGTCGCGTACATCGTGCTCATCGGCCCGATCAACTACCTGATCCTGCGCAAGCTGGACAAGCGCGAATGGGCGTGGGTGACCATCCCGGCCCTGGTGGCCGTCTTCGCGCTTGGCTCGTACGGTCTCGGCGCCACCCTCAAGGGCTCCGACGTGATCGTCAACGAGATCGCCGTGGTGCGCGCCGCCCAGGGCACCGGGCGCGGCATCGGCCAGGTCTACGTCGGCATCTACTCGCCCAGCCGGCGCACGTTCGACGTGCGCATCCCCGGCGGCGCGTTGATCTCCAACCCGACCAGCCTCGCCCAGACCGGGCAGACCGAGACGCCGCTCGACGTGCTCTTCGGTGAGAGCACGTCGAGGCTGCGGAACTTCGAGGTGGGCTTCGGAGTGCTGCGCGGCTTCAGGGCCGAGGCACCCGCCGACGCGCCCGAGGTGGAGAGCGACCTGCGCTTCGTCAGCGGCAAGCTGCAGGGCTCGATCACCAATCGGTCGGATCGGGTGCTCGAGAACGTGGCCGTGTTGTTCGGCGGCGGCGTGGCCGTCCTGCCCGCGCCGGGCCTCCAGCCCGGCGAGACGCGCGAGATCGATCTCGACACGACCGGCTCGAACATGTTCGGCTACGCACTTTCCGAGCGCATCTTCGGGACGACGTTCCCGCGCGATGCGTCGGCGGCCAGGGCCGTCTACACGCGGCGCACCGTGATCGATCAGCTGTTCCCATACGGCTCGACGCCCAGCGCTGACGCGCCGCTGCTGCTGGCGTGGAGCAATGGCCCGGTGATGGACGTCGAGCTCGCCGGCGACGGCACTCCAAACCGAGTCGGCGAAGGGCTGTTCATGATCCCGCTTGCCGTTCGCCTCGACGCCCAGCAGGTCTTCTCCGACGGTGTCATGCGCCGTTCGATCGTCGAGAGCACGGCCGCCCAGGGCTGGGGCGACCAGAGCGGCTACTACCTCAGCCGGGGCACGATGTCGATTGAAGCGGCCCCGGCGCGCTTCGATGGCAGCTTCCGGGCCACGGCGCTCGAGATCGCGCTCACACAGGGTGAAGTGCGGCCGTTGCGCGGCAACGGTGATCCACTGGCCCCCCTGCCAGAGGCCGACCAGCCCGACCAGGAAGACCCGGTTGGGACGGAGTCGACCGATCCAACAGCCAGCCCGCCGGTGCTTGGCGGTGGCGGCAGTGACGACGGAGACGATCCGAAGCCGGCCGAACCTCTGCCCGACCCGATCGGCCGCGATGCCCAGACACTTCCCGCAGTCCAGCTGTACGACTACACCACTCAGCGCTGGGTCGAGTTCGAGCAGCCGCTCACGACCAGCAGCTACCTCATTGCCAGCCCGGAGCGCTACGTGAACTCGAGTGGCGGCGTCCTGTTCCGCTTCGTCAATCGCAACGCTACCGACGAGTTCGGCATGGAGCAGACCTACTTCCAGCTATTGATGCGTGTCGAGGGCGCGATCGAATGACAATCGCGGTGCGAACCGACCGGCTTTCCAAGCGCTATGGCCGCAGCCTGGCCGTAGCTGGCGTCGAGCTCGAGATCGAGTCGGGCGAGATCTTTGGCCTCGTCGGTCCCAATGGCGCGGGCAAGACGACCACGCTCAAGATGCTTGCCACGCTCCTGCCGCCGTCGTCAGGCGATGCCGAGATCAGTGGCCATTC
>DASQLS010000013.1:0-2574 GCA_035629915.1 Candidatus Limnocylindrales bacterium
ACCGCCAGCGGCTCGCGCTCGAGCAGGAACTTGTGGTTCTCGACGTCGTACGGGACGGGCACCGGGTAGTTGCCGTCGAAGCACGCAAAGCAGAACCGGTCGCGCGGCAGCTCGATCGCGTCGAGCACGCCGCCGATCGACAGGTAAGAGAGCGAATCGGCGCCGATGAACTCGCGGATCTCCTCGGTCGAGCGCGTCGAGGCGATCAGCTCCGTCTCGATCTGCGTGTCGATGCCGTAGAAGCACGGGTGGAAGATGGGTGGCGCCGAGATTCGGACGTGGACCTCGCTCGCGCCGGCCTTGCGCAGCAGACCAACGATCTGGCGCGTGGTCGTGCCGCGCACGATGGAGTCGTCGACGACGATCAGCCGCCGGCCGCGGACCTGCTCGCGCAGCGCCGACAGCTTGACCGTCACGCCGCGCTGGCGCATGCCGTTGCTGGGCTGGATGAACGTGCGGCCGGCGTACCGGTTGCGGACCATGCCCTCGCGGTACGGGATGCCGCTCGCCTCGGCGTAGCCCGCCGCCGCGGCCGCGCCCGTGTCGGGAACGGGCATGACCAGGTCCGCCTCGGCCGGCGCCTCGCGGGCGAGCATCTCGCCCATCCGGCGGCGAACCTCGTACAGGTTGCGTCCGAGCATGTACGAATCGGGCCGCGCGAAGTAGATCAGCTCGAACACGCACAGCTGCTCTTTGCCCTCCGCGAAGCGGATCGAGCGCGGCCCAGAAGACTCGCCGAGCACGACCATCTCGCCCGGCTCCACGTCGCGCACGAAGTCGGCGCCGATGACGTCGAGCGCGGCCGTCTCAGAGGCGAGGATCCACGCCGTCTCGGCGCCCTCGGCGCTCAGCGCGCCGAGCACGAGCGGCCGGAAGCCGTACGGATCGCGAACGCCGACGACGCGCGACTCGTCGCTGACGATCAGCGAATAGGCACCCGAGACGCGTGGCAGCACGGCGAGCAGTGCCTCGACCAGGTCCGTTGCCGGCTCGATGGCGATGAGCGCGGTCAGCAGCTCGGTGTCGGTCGTCCCTACCAGCCGTGCCCGCCCACCGGGGAGTGCCTCGAGCAGCGCCTGGGTGTTGACGAGGTTGCCGTTGTGGCTGACCGCGACCGTCCGCGCCGGGCCCATTCGCAGTGCCGGCTGGCTGTTCTCCCAGATCGTCGAGCCTGTCGTCGAGTAGCGACAGTGTGCGCTGGCCAGCTCGCCGCGGAGCGACTGGAGGCGGCGCTCGTCGAGCACCTGGTCGACCAGTCCGAGGTCCTTGTAGACCATCACGTCGCTGCCGTCGCTGACCGCCAGGCCGGCCGATTCCTGGCCACGGTGCTGCAGCGCGAAGAGGCCCAGCGCGGCGAGGCGCGCCGCGTCCTGTCCCGGCGCGTGGACACCGACGACGCCGCACATCGGGTTAGCCCTCCCCCAGCGCGCGGGGCAGACCGTGCTGCCACGCCCGGCTCAGCTCGGTCACCGGCACGTCCAGCGCGTCGGCAACGCCGGCGCCGCGCTCCTCGGCCGCGCCAGTCGCGCCTACGCCACTCAACCGGATCTGCAGCCGATCGCCACCAACCGTGCCCAGCCTCCGACACGCGATCCGCTGAGAGGCGGCAAGCCGTGACAGCTCCGGCCAGCGCGCCTGCTTGACCGTCACGACGACCCGGGTTGGACTCTCGCCGAATAGCGCCACGGCCGGCGCCTGCGCGACGGCGAGCTGCAGATCGGCGCCGATGTCGCCCCAGATCGCGCTCTCGGCGAGGCAAACCGCCAGGCCGCCACCGCTGACGTCGTGCGCCGAGACGAGCATCGCGTCGGCAGTGGCGCTGTTGAGCACCTGATGGAGTGCCGCCTCGCGGCGCAGGTCGAGCGCAGGCGGACCATCGTCAGGCGCCATGCCCGCCAAGCGCTCATACAACGAGCCGGCCATGCCAGGCGTCGTTTCACCGAGCAGCACCACCAGATCACCCTCGTCGGCGAACGCCGGCCCGACGAGCAGGTCGATATCGTCGATCAGGCCGACAACCCCGATCTGTGCTGTTGGCGCGATACGGCCGAGCGGCGATTCGTTGAACAGGCTGACGTTGCCGCCCGTGATCGGGATGCCCAACGCTCGGCACGCCTCGGCCATGCCGCGAACCGATTCGGACAGCTGCCAGTACGCCTCCGGTATGCCCGGGTCACCGAAGTTGAGGCAGTTGGTCAGCCCCAGCGGTCGGGCGCCGGCAACGGCCACGTTGCGCGCGCACTCGGCGACCGCCAGCGCTGCGCCAAGAGATGGATCGTGCAGCGCCACGAATGGCTGTGAATCGGTAGCGATGACGAGTGCCCTGCGCGTTCCCTTGACGCGCAGCACGCCAGCCGCGCGATCGCAGCCGGCGACCGTGTCGGCGCCGACTGTCTGGTCGTACTGGGTCGTCACCCAGGCGCGGCTGCCGACATTCGGATGACCCAGCAGGGCCTCGAGAACCGCGCCCGGGTCCATGCCGCGCTCGGGCAGGCCGTCGTGTGGCAGCGGCGTCTCGCCCGGCGCCGGCGCTGCGCGCCGGCGCTGCGGCGGTGCGGCGACGTGCTCCAGCTC
>DASQLS010000014.1:0-5392 GCA_035629915.1 Candidatus Limnocylindrales bacterium
CTCGTCCCTTACGCGCGGATCGGGAAAATCACCCGGGAAGCATTGGTCGGGAAGCACTCCTGCTGCGCGCGCGCCAGGCGCGGCCGCGGCCTGCACCGCGCCCATCACCCGACGCACGTAGAGCGCGGCGTGCTTCGTCCACTTGCTCTCGTCCCCCTCGCCGTCACCGGTCAGCCACCAGTACGCAACGCGGCGCCACTTGCCGCGCAGCTCGTACAGGTCCTCGATCCGTCGTTGCGCGACGTACTCCTGGTTGCGCGGCGTGGGCTGTGCCCAGCGGTTGCCGAGATAGCGGCCGGCCCAGGCGCGCCAGTTGCGCGGCATGATCTGGTACTTGCCGTAGGCGCCTGATCGATCGTTCTCGGCGGTATAACGGCCGGTCGACTCGGTACACGCCAGACCGGTCATGAACGAGTCGATATCGACGTTCGATTCGCCGCGCGCGCCGACGGGCGATGCGGGCATCGCGACGAGCGCGGCGACAAGGCCGGCGGCCAGCATGAATCGGGATAGGCGGTAGGGGCGAGGCGGCGTCATCGGCTTTCTCCCTGCGCGTTCCAGCAGCCGAGCTCGCACACGACAACGAACTCAACAACGCCGCCAGGGCACCGGTAGCGCCCATTCAGGATAAACCCACTCGTCCAGCCCAGGCGGACGACGAGGCAAGATTCAGCCTGAGCCGATCGCTCCGCTGTTGTAGACCGACCCGCCGGGTGCGCACTTCTTCGACCCGTTGCGGACGAGGCAGCCGTAGTACTGCCTCGGCCCTTCCTTGATCTTCCAGCCACCAATGGCCAGCCCGTCGAGGTTCACGTGCGAGCCGTTCTTGAGCACCGAGAAGTGGACGTGCGGACCACTCGCGTATCCGCCGCAGCCGGCGTTGGTCGACGTGTAGCCGAGCAGCTCCCCGCGGCCGATCGATTGCCCGGACCGCACCTGGATGTTCCTGAGGTGGTAGTAGGAGGTCGTCCAGCCGTCGCCATGGCGAATCTGTACGAGATTGGCGCATGGTCGGGTGACGATGCCGCCGCGAGCGGAGCGGACCATGTACGAGCCGCCGCTGTCTGGGCCGTTGAAATCGAGCGAGCTCCACGGATGCTTTCTCTTGCCGTAGTTGTTGTGCGGGCCGCCGGTGAGCCGCCAGGCATATCCGTCGGTCCACGGCAGACCGAGCGCGGCGGAGGCGCTAGCTCCGGCGCCGAGAGAGTCGGCCGTCGCAAGCAGATCTCCTGCCCGTGTGCCTGCAAACGCGAAGCCGGCCTCCAGCGCGAGCGCCTCGAATTCGGCCGTGCCTTCGGTCGCCAGCGTCACGCCGTCGGCGGTTCGTCGAGTCAGATAGAGAAGGACTGTCGGCTCTTCTCCCGGGTACGCCAGCGTGCCGATCTCCCAGCCGTTGGCAGCCGCAAATCGAACGGCTACGGGCTGGGTATTGCTCGGAGCGGCGGCGGCCGGTTGGACGGTCGAGAATGCGACCACGATCGCGGCGAACACTGCCGCGAAGCGTCCAACCCAACGCTGGGGCATTGGGCACTCCCCCTGCGAGGTGAGGTTGGTCCATCCTAATTAACACCAGACCGCCCACTACCCCTACTTTTGGTCCTACCCGATAGGGCCAGAGGCTCACCCTTTGCATGTCTAGACTCGTGCGGCATGAGGGGCACGTATGTGGCGCTGCTGGCCGCGCTCGCCACCACATTGGCCGGCTGCGACCTCGTCGCCGGCGTCGTCGTCACACCAACGCCGCGTTTGTTCGAGCCACCGCTCGAGACCGAATCGGCAATCGTCACCGACGTGATCGACGGCGACACCATCCGCGTGGACATCATCGGCGGACGCCAGGGCGTGCTGGTTCGATATATCGGGATCGATGCGCCCGAGGTGGGCACTGAGCCGCTGGCCGAAGAGTCAGCTGCTGCCAACGAGGACTGGGTCGGCGGCAGCGAGGTTTTCCTGGAGAGCGACCTGTCCGACACAGACCAGTTCGGCCGGCTGCTGCGCCACGTGTGGATCCCGGAGGACGCCGGCTGGCTGAACGTCAATTCGGAGCTCGTCCGACTTGGTCTCGCCGATGCCCGCAGCTACCCGCCCGACACGGAGTGGGACCTGTACTACTCGGCCGCCGAGCAACAGGCGCGTGAGGGTGGCCTCGGCATCTGGGAACTGCCTGCGCCCTAGCGGCTAGACGAGGCGGAAAATCTGGTACTCACCGTCTTCCCGAACGAAGCTGAAGCCGTTCCTCTCGACGACGCGAATGGATGCAGCGTTGGTCGGCGCGATCCAGGCCTCGATTGGTCGGTCGGTCACGATCTTCAGCATGTCCCTGACCGCGGCCGTGGCGATGCCCCTCCCCCAGAACGCCGACGCGACCAGGTAGCCCAGCTCGCGATGGCCGTCATCCTCGATCCAGCTGACCACGTGGCCGACCGTCTGGTTGTCGACGGTGATTGCTCGAGCGGTGATCGTGGGGTTGACCACCATGCGGTGCCATCGGGCGGTCAGCTCCTCGAGGCCGCGCGGCTCGTAGGCGCCCATGGCGGCAGCCTGCGGATCGAGCTGATGCTCGTAGAAGGCCACGATGTCCGACTCCTCGACCTCGCGCAGCACGACCTTCAGGGTCGCTTCACCCGCCATCCCGAAACGCTACCAGCGAATAAAGTCGAACCATGCATCGGCGCGATGGGAAGCTGATCGTCTCGGCCACCGATCTGGTCGGCTTCCTCGAGTGCGGCCACCTGACGAACCTGGATCGGGCGCTCGCCGCGGGTCTGCTGCCAAAGCCGAACGTCGGTGACGACCCGGCGCTGGAGCTGCTGCGCTGGCGAGGCGGTGAGCACGAGAAGCGCTACATCGCCATGCTCGAGGCGGCCGGCAGGCGGATAACCAACCTCACGCCCAACAAGGCGCTGTCCTACGTCGAACAGGCGGCCGCGACTGAGGACGCAATGCGCCGTGGTGACGACGCGATTTACCAGGGCACGGTCTTCGACGGCCGATGGGTCGGGCACCCGGACTTCCTGCTCAAGAAGGGAGGCGCGAGCGATCTCGGCGACTGGCACTACGAGGTGTCCGACACCAAGCTCGCGCGTACCGCCAAGGCGTCAGCCCTTATTCAGATCTGCTCCTACGTCGAGCAGGTAGCGCGCATCCAGGGTGTGATGCCCCAAGAGGTCCACGTGGTCACCGGCGGAGCTGTACCCGAGCAGCACACGTTCCGAACGGCCGAGATGATGGCCTACTTCGGCCACGCCAAGGCCCGATACGAGGCCGAGCTCGACAAAGAGCTCGATCGGGAGGCAACCTATCCAGATCCGGTCGAGCATTGCGGCGTCTGCAAATGGTTCTACGTGCAGTGCCGGCAGGCGTGGCGCGATGATGACGCGCTGCCAATAGTTGCCGGCATATCGCGCAATCAACGCCGGGAACTCGCGACCATCGACATCAACACCCGTGGTGCGCTCGCGACGGCCACCGTGGAGAAGCGCTTCGAACGCGTCAAGGATCAGGCGCGCGTGCAGGTCGCGACGGGAACGAGCAACGTGCCCGCCCACGAGCTCCTACCGCCAGAGCGCGACACCAACGGCTCACTGGTGGCCGATCGCGGACTGACGGCCCTGCCCTCGCCGTCGGAGCACGACCTGTTCTTCGACATCGAGGGCGACCCGTTCGCCTTCTGGGAGGGTCTCGAATATCTGTTCGGCGTCTGGGACGGTGCGGAGTATCAGGGATTCTGGGCGATGAATCGGGCGGAGGAGAAACAGCAGTTCGAGACGACGATGGACCTGTTTCACGGGCACTGGAAGCGGCACCCGGAGATGCACATCTACCACTACGGATCGTATGAACCCAGCCGGATGAAGCAACTCGCCGGCCGCCACGCGACACGCCAGGACGAGCTCGACGACCTGCTGCGTGGCCGAGTGTTCGTCGATCTGTTGCGCGTCGTCCGTCAAGGCGTACTGGTCGGCTCCGAGCGCTACTCGATCAAGAACCTCGAGCCGCTCTACGGCTTTGAGCGGACGATCGAGCTGCGCGATGCCGGCTCGTCGATCGTCGAGTTCGAGAAGCTGCTCGAGATGGGCGACCCGACCGGTGATCTGAAGAACAAGATCCTGGGCTACAACAAGGACGACACGGTCTCGACCGAGAAGCTGCGCAAGTGGCTCGAGGCGCGACGACCCGAAGTCGATCTGCAACCCGGAGAGGAGCTGCCGCGCCCGCCGATCGGCGACCTGGTGCCGCCCAGCGAAGAGTTTTCGGACAAGGTCCGCGCGGTGCGCGAGCTCGAGGCACGACTGACGGCTCCGATCGACCCGGATCCGGCCAATCAGTCGGCTTCGGACAAGGCAACCTGGCTGGTCGCGCACCTTCTTGAGTGGCACCGGCGCGAGCAGAAGAGCTCGTGGTGGCGCTTCTTCGACCTGCTGACGCACTCGGACGAGGAGCTTTTCACGGACAAGGAGCCGATCTCCGGGCTGAAGTATCAAGGCGTCGTCGAGGGCGGCGGCTCGCGAGTCTCAGATGACCATCGGTACGGATTCCCGCCGCAGGAACACGACATCGACGCCGAGAGAGAGGTTCACGACCCGCAGCTCGTGGGCACGGAGACGACCAAGACGGGCAAGGTTCAGGCGATAGACAAAGATGCGGGAACGGTCGACATTCGGCGGGCAAAAACGTGGGCGGGGCAGCACCCAACCAGCATCGTGCCGCAGAACATCTTCAGAACTGAAGCCCAAGAAGCGGCGCTCATGCGACTCGGCGAATGGGTGGCGGAGAACGGCATCGAATCCGACGACAGCGAGTGGCAGGCGGCGCGCGACCTGCTGACGCGTCGACGACCTCGCGTCGTGGGTGGGTCCGGCGGCGCGCTGGTAGGGGCCGGCGAGTCCGGATCGGAGGTGGCACGTCGGCTGGCGCTGCTCCTCGACGGAACGACGCTGGCCATCCAGGGACCGCCCGGCTCCGGCAAGACGTATACGGGCGCTCGGATGATCGTCGACATCGTGCGAGCCGGCCGTGTCGTTGGCATCACCTCGAATAGCCACAAGGTGATCAGCAACTTGGTCCAGGCCGTGATCGAGGCGGTCCCGGAGGGCCAATCGGTGCGCATCGTCCAGAAGGGCAAGAAGGACGAGGTGCTCGACCATCCGTGGGTCAGGCAGGTCGACGACAACGGAGACGTCGACGATGCCATCGCGGAACGGTTAGTCGACGTGGTGGCCGGCACGCCGTGGCTTTGGGCGCGCGAGGAGATCCACGGTCAGGTCGACACGCTTTTCGTCGACGAGGCGGGACAGGTATCGCTGGCCAATGTGGTCGCGATCAGCGGCGCCGCCCGGAACGTGGTCCTGCTCGGCGATCCGCAGCAGCTCGACCAGCCCACGCAGGGTGT
>DASQLS010000015.1:0-4337 GCA_035629915.1 Candidatus Limnocylindrales bacterium
CAATTGGCGCCGTTGAAGTAGTGCATCGGGCTGTCGCAGCCTATCTCATGAGCACCCACTCGTGGCGCCGCAGTTGATGCACTTGTAGCAGGAGCCGTTGCGGACCATGATCGAGCCGCAGTCGGTGCAGGCCGGCGAGTCGGCGGTGTCGAAGACGACCGGCGCCTGGCCCACGGCGAGCCGCTCCGCCCGATCCTTCGCCGCACTCCCCTGCGCCACGATCTTCAGCCCATCCAACAGCCCATTCGGCTGCCCCGGCGATCCAGTCTCTCCCCCACCAACTTCCGTATCCGCCTCAGCATCCACTGGTGCCACAAAACCAACCGCACCAGCAATCTCAGCCACTTCCTGATCAGTAGGCTCGCCGCCCTTGCCACCCTCAATGGACCGTGCGGGAGCTGATGCAGACAGTGGTTGAGCCGCCGCAGGCCCGCCGGTGGACGCGTCAGCGGCCGCCGCCGGGGCGGAGGTGGCTTCCCCACTCTCTACCTTCACCTCCGACAACGTCAGCTGTCGGTTGATAACACCGGCCGCATCCTTATCGGTCTGTGACATGAACTTCGATGCCATGTATCGGAAGATGTAGTCCACCAGGCTCTTCGCCATCGGGATCTCCCGGTTGCCGGTGAACCCGGCCGGCTCGAAGCGCAGGTGGCTGAACTTGGACACCAGGTCCTTCAGCGGCACGCCGTACTGGAGCGCCAGGCTGATGGCGGTGGCGAAGCTGTCCATCAGGCCACTGATCGTCGAGCCCTCCTTGGCCATGCGCAGGAAGATCTCGCCCGGCGTGCCGTCCTCGTACATGCCGATCGTCAGGTAGCCCTCGTGGCCGCCCACGTTGAACTTGTGGGTGATGCTGGCGCGCTCATCGGGCAGGCGCCGTCGGAGTGGCTTGTAGATGGTCTGGACTTCCGGATTTGCCGATGCTGCCGCGGCGGCGGTATCGGTCCCGCCCTCCTTGCTGGTGTTCAGCGGCTGAGACCGCTTGGAGTTGTCGCGATAGACGGCGATCGCCTTGAGGCCAAGCTTCCAACCGTCGATGTAAACCTTGGCGATCTCCTCCGCGGTGGAGGCCTCCGGCATGTTCACCGTCTTGCTGATGGCGCCGGAGATGAACGGCTGCACCGCGGCCATCATCTTGAGGTGGCCGTTGTAGTGAATGCTGCGCGTGCCGTTGGCCGGCTTGAAGGCGCAGTCGAAGACGTCGAGGTGCTCGTCCTTGAGGTGCGGGGCGCCCTCGATCGTCTCGTGCTCGTCGATCCAGGCGACGATCTGCTCCGCCTCCGTCCCGGTGTAGCCGAGCTTGCGCAGCGCGCTGGTGACGCCCTGGTTCACGATCTTCAGGTAGCCGCCGCCGACGAGGCGCTTGTACTTGATGAGCGCGATGTCCGGCTCAACGCCCGTCGTGTCGCAGTCCATCATGAAGGCGATCGTGCCGGTCGGCGCCAGGACGCTCAGCTGGCCGTTGCGGAAGCCGGCCTTTGCGCCGAGCGCGACGACCTCGTCCCAGCCGGTCAGCGTCGCGTCGAGCAGGTCGGTCGGGATGAGATCCCGATCCATCCGGTACGCCGCGTCCCGATGCTGGGTCATGACCTTCAGGTACGGCTCGCGGTTGATGGCGTAGCCGCGGAACGGTCCGCCCTGGTCGCGCGCGATCCGTGCGGACTGCAGTGCCGCCTCTGACTGCATGAGTGCGGTGATGGCCGCCGAGTAGGCACGACCGGTGTCCGAGTCGTAGGCCAGGCCGCGGTTCATGAGCAGGGCGCCCAGGTTCGCGTAGCCCAGGCCGATCGGCCGGAACTCGCTGCTGTTCGCCCCGATCTTCGGCGTCGGATAGCTCGCGTTGTCGACGATGATTTCCTGCGCGGTGAACACGATCCGCACCGCGTGCTTGTAGCCCTCGATGTCGAACTCGCCGTCGTCCTTGACGAACTTCATCAGGTTCAGGCTCGCCAGGTTGCAGGCGCTGTCGTCGAGGTACATGTACTCGGAGCACGGGTTGCTGGCGTTGATCGGCGCCGTGTTGGCGCTGGTGTGCCATCGGTTGATGTTGTCGTGGTACTGGATCCCCGGGTCGCCGCAGACCCAGGCGGCCTCCGCCATCTTGTTCATCAGGTAGCGGGCCTTGACGGTCTCGACCGGCTCGCCCGTCGTGATGGCGTGCGTGGTCCAGTCGCCGTCCTGCTCGACGGCGTCCATGAAGTCATCGGTGACGCGGACGGAGTTGTTGGAGTTCTGGAAGAAGACCGATGCGTACGCGGCGCCGCCGTTGAAGTTCCCGTCGTAGCCGGCATCGATCAGCGCCCAGGCCTTCTTCTCCTCCTCGAGCTTGCAGTCGATGAACTCCTGCACGTCGGGATGGCCCACGTTGAGGATGACCATCTTCGCGGCGCGTCGCGTCTTGCCACCGGACTTGATGACGCCGGCGAAGGCGTCGAAGCCCTTCATGAAGCTGACCGGTCCGCTGGCCTCGCCGCCACCTCGGAGGGTTTCCTTGCTGCTTCGGATGGTCGACAGGTTGGAGCCGGCGCCCGAGCCGAACTTGAAGAGCATGCCCTCGGTCTTGGCCAGGGTCAGGATCGACTCCATCGTGTCGTCGACGCTGTTGATAAAGCAGGCACTGCACTGGGGGTGCGCGTCGATGCCGACGTTGAACCAGACGGGGCTGTTGAAGCTGGCGCGCTGCTTGAGCAGGATGTCCTTGAGCTCGTTGCGGAAGGCATCGGCGTCCTCATCGGTCGCGAAGTAGGCGTCCTTGATGCCCCAGTCCGCGATCGTATCGGCGACGCGGTCGATCATCTGCTTGACGGACCGCTCCCGCTCCGGCGTGCCGAGGTGGCCGCGGAAGTACTTGCTTGCCACGACGTTGGTGGCCAGGGCGCTCCAGCTCTTGGGGAACTCGAGGTCCTTCTGCTCGAACACGGTCTTGCCGTGCTCATTGGTGATGGTGGCTTCTCTGAGGTCCCAATCCACGGTGTCATATGGGTGGACGTCGGGGCGCGTGTAGCGCCGCTCGATGCTGAGGCCCTGCCAGGTTGGCTTCTGCCCCTCGTTCAGCTGGACGTAGCCCTTCCCCTTCTTCCCGTGCCCGTTCCCATTTCCGTTGCCGTTGCCGTTGGTGTCGTGGCCATTCGCCGTGCCGTTGGCATGCTTGGTGGGAGCGGATGATCGGGCCATGGTGGGGTGCGTCCCTCTTCGTGCTTCGGCCGATGGGGTGGCTCACGGGGCGATGTGCGCGCCCGCCCTCCAGCGGTCCGGCGCCTTGCTCTGCGCCGTATTCTCAGACCGCTAACTGTAATACGCGCACTTTCCTCCGTCAAGGCCAAAACCACAACATCTGGTGGTGTAATTGCGTCGGCCACCACAAGATGATGGGGGGTCGGGTGTTGGCCGTCGGACAATTGTGGAGGGATTGTGGGGAAGTGGCGGTTCGCTGTGGACGGCTGGTGGACGGGCGCCCGTTCGGCCGGTGCCGTTGCTGTTGCGCGCGGTGAAACCAAGGGCGAACGAGGGGCGGCTCATACGCCCTGGGTCGCACCGGGTGAGATCGTGCGCGGGTGAGGCGCCGATGGCACGGAGTTGGTCGCGCCGGGTGCAACCGCGGGCACCGCGCCTTTGATCCTGCGCAGCACGACGATGCTGTCGCCTCCCGGGTCCCGGCCGGCAGCGAGTGCAGCGAGGCATGCCCGCTGCGACACCGGGAACGAACGCGCCGGCTCGCCGCCCGCAGCTCGCAGCGCTCGTCGGGTGGCGTGGGTGTCCTCGAGGAGCAGCAGCAGCCGATCGGCGCCGAGGTCCCGCTGCTTGGCACGCGCCGAACGTGTCTGGGCCTGGTAGTCATGGAGACGTCGATACGCCTCGACCATCAGGCGGCAGCCCGGGATGCTCGACACCTGGTCTGCGGCTCGGTGGTCGCCGTCGATCGGTACCACGACCTCGTGCCTCGAGCTCCAGCGGGGACTCATGCGGACATTCAGCGCCGCGAGGAGCTCGACCTGGCCGACGTCGCGAAGCGGCTGACCGGCAAGGAACAGCCGCACCGAAGGGCGGAGGCCCACCACAGCCGCCAGCCGGGCCAGGTCCGTGAGGCTGATGCTTCGACTTTGCCCTCGCTCGATACGGCTCACCTTGCTCTTCGACCAGCCCAGCCGATCGGCAATGGCCTGCATCGTCACGCCGCCGTTCAGCCGCGCAAGACGGAGCTGCTGGCCCAGCTCCAGGCGCAGCCAGGCCAGGAACCGATCCGCGTCCGCGAGCGTGTTCGTACGAGGTGGCATGTGCCCGATGGTGCAGCGCCCGCTGTTATCGGGCGGTTACCTGTGGCTTACAGGGCGTTT
>DASQLS010000016.1:0-20983 GCA_035629915.1 Candidatus Limnocylindrales bacterium
GGCGGTTGTCATCGCGACCATCGCGGTGGTCCAGAGCCAGTCGGCAACCGGTCCCGGATCCGCGTCTGCGCCGCTACCCGCCGGCGCTCTCGCGTTTCGGCCGATCGACGGCGCGGAGCTGCTAGTCCGCGAGGAACGGGATGCGACGCCCACGGTTGGCCAAGATGGAGTCGCGGCCCTTGCCGGTGCCAACACCGATTTCGCCCTGGACGTTTACCGCGAGCTCGCAGCCGCAAGTGACGCAAATGTGATCGTCGGCCCACACAGCATCTCGTCCGCGTTGGCAATGATCTACGTCGGGGCTCGCGGAGAGACAGCCACCGAGATGGCCGATGTCCTCCATTTCGACTCGGTCGAAGGCGATTTCGGGCCGGCGTTCAATGCCCTCGATCAGACCCTCCAGTCTCGTTCCGTCGAGGGTGCCGTCGACCTGCGCATCGCCATCCAGGGATTCGGCGCGCCCGGCCTCGACTTTGTCGATGCCTACCTCGCCACTTTGGGCCGCGATTTCGGCGCACCAATGGCAGAGCTCGACTTCGCAGATGCCGAAGCCGCGCGACGAGTGATCAACGGTTGGGCTGCGGACAGGACCAATGACCGCATCGAGGAGCTCTTTCCAGCCGGCGAGATAACACCTCAAACTGTTCTTGTTGTTGCGAACGCGGTGTCGCTCGACGCTGATTGGCGCTACAAGTTCAGTCCGTCACAAACGACCAACCAACCGTTCTTCCTTCCCGACGGTTCCAGCGTGCAAGTCCCGACGATGCGCTTCGACCTGTACCTGCCGCTCGTATGGACCGAGGAATACGCGGCGGTCGAACTGCTCTATGGACAGGGAGATCTGTCAATGGTTCTGCTGACAGCGCAGGACTTCGCATCGTTCGAGGCGGAACTGGATCGCGAGCGCCTGCAGGGCATCTTCGACTCGATCACGGAGCAGGGCATTCACCTTTCGATGCCCAAGTTCTCGTTCAAGTCGCACACGGCGCTCAACGACACGTTGCAGGACCTCGGCATGACGAGCGTATTTGGTTCGTCGGCGGATCTGAGCGGGATGGTCAGCTCGCCTGGTCTGTTCCTGGACAACGTCCAACACGAGGCGTTCATCGAGGTCGACGAGGCGGGAACCGAGGCACATGCTGCGACTGGGGGCGCACTGGCGGCGTCCCACGGCCCGACGATCACCTTTGACCATCCGTTCATGTTCGTCATCCGGGATCGGGCGACGGGCGCCATCCTGTTTATTGGCCGCGTTACCGATCCACGGGGCTGAGGGCTTGTGACACGCTAGGTGTCACAACCGGGGGCGAGGATGCGGGCATGGAACGCAGCGAGAAGTCCGTCGAGTTTCAGCTGGACGGCCTGCCAGTTCGGATGACCCACACCGGTGAACGGTGGGTTGCCCGGGTAGGCCACAGCGTTGCCGTCGGCAGCAGCGCCCGCGTGGCGTTGCTCGCTGCGCTCGAATTGCTGGGGAAGGCGAACATTCGTGCCCTGTTCGCCGACCTCGGTCTCCTCGAGCCGAGCGTCGCCGTCGCCGAGATCGAAAGGGCCGCTCGCGGCGCCTGACTCCGAGTTCCGCTCAGGCATCTACCGTTTGGCGGGTGATCCGCTCAGCACGAGTCGGCGGTCTGGCCATCTTCCTGTGCGCAATCGTGACGGCGTGCGCTTCGCCCTCGCCGGTCGAGCGGCTGCGCGCAGAGGTCATCGAGCGACGCCCGCATGATCAGACCGCCTTCACTCAAGGCCTGGCCCTGGATGATGGCCGCTTGTACGAGAGCATTGGCCTGTACGGCGAGTCGACGTTGCGCGAGGTCAATGCAGCTACCGGCGCCCTCATCCGTTCGATCGAACTCGACCCGGCCCAATTCGGTGAGGGCATCGCCGTCGTCGACGATCGGCTGATCCAGCTCACCTGGCAGGAGCACACGGCGCTCGTCTACAACCTCGCCGATTTCAGCCCGCTCGCCACCTTCACCTACGACACTGAGGGCTGGGGCCTGTGCGACAACGGCTCGCGGCTGGTCATGTCGGACGGGACGGATCAGCTGTACTTCCGCGACCGCTCGACCTTCGTGCTGCTTGGTGCGGTCACGGTCACGAACGCGGGCGCCCGGGTGGAGGGGTTGAATGAGCTGGAGTGCGTCGGCGACCAGGTTTACGCAAATGTCCTGTCGTCGGACACGATCCTGCGTATTGACCCGTCGAGCGGCGCGGTCACGGCCGAGATTGATGCATCTGGGCTGTTGTCGGAGGAGGAGGCGGCCGGAGTCAGTGTCCTGAATGGCATCGCGTACGACGAGACCGATGACACTTTCCTGCTTACAGGGAAGCTCTGGCCGGCGCTGTTCAAGGTGCGTTTCGTCCCCGAGAGTGATTGACCGTTGCGAGCGGAATTCCGATAATATGACTCAGGATTAGACAGGCGCCCGGCGAGCGCCAGGATGGAGAACTGATGGCCCTCAACCAGCGGCAGATGGTCGACAACGACCGCTCACGCTTCGACTTCAAGGACGAGATCGTCTACCTGACCGAGACCAAGCGCGGCCTGACGCGCGAGACGGTCGAGGAGATCAGCGCGCTCAAGGACGAGCCGGAGTGGATGCTCAAGTTCCGCCTGCGCGCCTATGAGCACTTCCTGAAGCGACCCATGCCGGTGTGGACTGACGGGCTCGATCGGATCAACTTCGACAAGATCATCTATTACCGCAAGCCGTCGGAGCGCGAAGAGAAGTCGTGGGACGACGTCCCCGACCAGATCAAGGAGACGTTCGAGCGGCTCGGTATCCCTGAAGCAGAGCGCAAGTTCCTGTCCGGCGTCGGCGCGCAGTACGACTCGGAGGTCGTCTACCACTCGGTCAAGGAAGAGCTCTCGAAGCTCGGTGTGGTTTTCATGGGCACCGACCAGGCGCTCAAGGAATATCCCGACATCTTCCAGAAGTACTTCGGCACGGTTATCCCGCCCGAGGACAACAAGTTCGCCGCTCTGAACAGCGCCGTGTGGTCGGGCGGAAGCTTCGTGTACGTCCCCAAGGGCGTCGACGTGCCGCTGCCGCTGCAGGCGTACTTCCGGATCAACGGCGAGAACACCGGCCAGTTCGAGCGGACCCTGATCGTCGTCGACGAGGGCGCCAAGGTGCACTACATCGAGGGCTGCACGGCCCCGATCTACGCCACTGACTCGCTTCACGCGGCGGTCGTCGAGGTCATCGCGCTGCCCGGCGCCAACGTCCGCTACACGACCATCCAGAACTGGTCGAACGACGTCTACAACCTGGTCACCAAGCGCGCTCATGCGTACGAGGACTCTCGCGTCGAGTGGATCGACGCCAACACGGGCTCGCGCAAGACGGTCAAGTACCCCAGCATCTACCTGCGCGGCCGGGGCGCAAGCGCCGACATCATCAGCGTCGCGGTTGCCGGCAAGGGCCAGCACCAGGACACCGGCGCCAAGGCAATCCACCTTGCGCCGGACACCAAGAGCCGCATCGTCAGCAAGTCGGTCAGCAAGGACGGAGGCCGGGCAACGTACCGCGGCCACCTCAAGGTCTCGCCCGGCGCAACGGGCGTCGTGGCCAGTGTTCGCTGCGATGCGCTGATGCTCGACGACGAGAGCCGTAGCGACACCTACCCGTACATTGACATCCAGGAAACCGACACCACGATGTCGCACGAGGCGACCGTCGGCAAGATCAGCCAGGACCAGATCTTCTACCTGATGAGCCGCGGCCTGTCGGAGAACGAGGCGCAGAACCTCGTCGTCCAGGGCTTCCTCGAGGTCTTCACCAAGGAGCTACCGATGGAATACGCCATCGAGTTCAACCGCCTGGTGAAGATGGAGATGGAGGGCGCCCTCGGCTGACGGCAGCTGCCGCAGCTGGAAGAACAGATGACCGACGCGCTCAAGCTTCCCTTCGCGGGCGAGGACACCGTCCGCCGACTGTCAGCCGACCTCGAGGAGCCGAAATGGCTCCTCGAAGACCGTCTGGACGCGTACGCGAAGTACGCCGAGCTGCCGATCGAGACGAACAACCTGTTCACGCTCTACGTCGACCTGCGGGCGGCGCGCTGGGTTGAGCTGGAAACGTATCGCGAGACGGGTGACTCGCCCCAGGTGAGCGAAGTCGTTCCGGAGGGAGCGGCTGCACTGATCGAGGTTGCCGAGAACAAGGTCGTGGCACGGGCCATGTCCGCAGAGACGCGCGCCGCCGGCGTGGTCATCGACACGTTCGCCAACGTGCTGCGTGAGCGGCCGGAGCTGCTGCGCGACGTCATCGAAGGTGGCGCGAGCCTGCCGACCGACGACAAGTTCGCCCAGTTCGCGCGCAGCCACTCGGCGCTCGGCCTGCTGATCCACGTTCCGCGCAACGTCGCGCTCGAGCAGCCGATCGTCGTCCGCTGGACTGCCGGCCAGCCGGGCAAGGGGCTCGTCAGTCGCACCGTGATCAGCCTCGGCGAGAACGCCTCCGCGCGCATCCTCGAAGAGCAGGTGCCCACCAACTCGGACGCTTTGGACGGCGCTGCGCAGAGCCTGTGGTGGGGAACGGCCGAGGTCAAGCTCGATCGGGGCGCCAACCTGTCGTTCGCCGGCCAGCAGGACTTCGGCCAGCAGACGCTGGCCATCGTCAATCGCCACGCGACGCTGGCGCAGGACGCGCAGCTCCGATGGGCGCTTGCCAGTGTCGGCGCGGAGCTCCACAAGAGCCGCATCGACAACCGCCTCGTCGGCCGTGGCTCAGGCGTCAACCAGGTCGAGATCGGCTTCGGCGATGGCCGCCAGCTGTTCGATCTGACCAGCTACACCCGCCACATCGGGCCGGACACGACCGGTGACCTGCTCAGCAAGGGCGTCTTCCTCGACCGCGCACGCGGCTACTTCAAGGGCATGATCGAGATCCAGCGCGCCGCCAAGGGAACCGACAGCTTCCTCGGCGAGTTCGCAATGCTGATGACCAAGCAGGCGCGCAGCGTGACCATCCCGAGCCTCGAGATCGACCAGCCCGACGTGCGCCGAGCCAGCCACGCCAGCTCGGTCGGTCCGATCGACGAGACGGAGATCTTCTATCTGATGAGCCGCGGCCTGCCGAGAGACGTCGCCCGCAAGTTCATCGTCATGGGCTTCCTCGAGCCGGTTGTGGCCCGAATTCCCCTGCCCGAGGCACAGGATCGGCTGCGCCGCCTGCTCGAGCAGAAGTGGCCGGACAGCCCCGAACAGCAGGCGGCATGACGGACGCCGTGCGCCGGGTCACCGTCGCGCGACTCGAAGATGTGCCAGCCGGCACGATGCTGATGGTCCAGGTCGATGGCACGGACATCCTGCTGATCAATCTCGACGGCAGCCTGCGCGCCGTCCAGGGCGTCTGCTCGCACGAGTACTTCGAGCTCGACAAGGGGTTCCTGACCGACAACACGCTGACCTGCGCGCTGCACCTGTCGCGCTTCGATCTCGAGTCGGGTGAGGCCCTCGATCCACCGGCCGAGCTACCGCTGCAGACCTATCCAGTGGTGCTCGAAGCCGACCAGGTGATTCTCGAGCTGCCCGAAGGGCCAGTCCCGGTCAACGAGTAGCGGAACTAGCGACTAGCGACCCACTCGCGGGCCGAAGATCATCTCGACCGACACCACACCGTGTGAAACGTTGCTCTGCGCGTAGACCGTGACATTGAAGCCGCGCTTTATGGCACGCGGCACGTTGCGCTCGTTCGGTTGCGCGTCGATGCCGTCTTGAAGCACGGCGCCGCCGGCCTCGGACTCCGCGACGAGAGGATCGAGCCGGAGCGGCCACTCCCCGAGCTCGACGTAACTGTCCCGGTCGCGGTCGCGCGTCCAGAGCTGTGACAGCAGGATCCGGTGGCCGCCCGGCCTGGACGGGAAGGGGACCCGGAACGACCCGCGGAAACGGCCCGGTTCGATCTCCTGCAGCACGTCGATGTACATGCGGCCATCGACGAAGGCGATCGCCGCGAAAGCGTCCTGGCCGAAGGTGATCGCGCCCAGGATCGGCTCCGGGGTGGGTGACGGCGCGCGGCTCGGCCGAGGCGTCGCCGGCGACGGGCTTGTCGGCTCGACGATCACCGGGCTTGCCGGCGCGGAGCTTGGGGCCTGGGTGTTCGTTGCCGCCGCTACCGGCGCAGCCGTGATCGGCGCGACCGGCGGGGTGTTCGGGCGATTGCTGAAGCCGACCCAGGCCACCACGCCCAGGACGCCGGCCAGGACGCCGACAGCGATGCGCGCCGAGCTGCCTCCGCCGATGCGGGTCGTGACCGGCTGTGTGGGAGGCTGGTCCATCGTTGGCGACTAGGGTCGCACATCCCCTCCGTCGGCAGCCCAGAAGCACGATGAGAACGCCCGGCAGCCAAGGATCCCGTCGTCGCCGATCGGCTCCCTCTCGGGCGGCTGCCGGAGAAGGATCTCGAAGTCGATCGCCGCGACCTCGTTGAAGGCGAGGCGCACCGAGATCTGAATGTCGAACCCGCGACGAATCGGAAGCGGCGCATCGATCAGCCGTGGCCGCGCCGGGACGCTGTCTTGATGTCCGCTGACGCCGGCTCGATGATTGCTGGCCAGCTCGTCCATGTTCACCAGCCAGGTGCCGAGCGTGTCGCCGGGTGACCGCGCGGCGGTCCGCGGCGGGCTTATCTCGAACGCGAGCAGCTCACCCTCGGGCGGATCGGACAGCCACAGCTGACCGGCGAGGTAATCCGGCGAAACCTCACGCAGCGCCGTGCTGAAGCTCGTTCGGCCGGCCAGACCATTGATCAGGTAGTGATCGCCCGGCTCGGCTGCCGGAGTTGGATCTGGTGCCAGTGCAGGCGTCGGGCCAGGCAACTCCAATGGGAGTGGCGAGGCCGTCGCGACCGCCGCCGACGTCGAAGCCGATGGGGTGGGCAACGCATCGGCAACGATTGGCGGCGGAGTGGGCCGGCCGGAAATGCCAACCCAGACGACCACAGCGAGTGCCGCGGCTACGACGAGCGCGACCATGCGCGCCTTTGATCCGCCGCCGATACGCGAGGTTGTGGGCTGCGGAACCGGACCCGTCACCGGACCAGCTCAACTCCCAGGCCGGACGCACTAGCTTTTTGCGCGATTGCGTCGGCAAGGACTACGTCGGCCAGGCCGACACCGAGGTGCGACACGACGTCGACCCCGGATGTCCCCGCCTCGGCCGCCTCGGGGTCGGGTCGCGGGCGCTCGAGGGCCTCGCCCATCGTCCCGGACGGCTCTGGGTAGCCATCAAAGTAGCCGGCATCTCGGTAGGCCAGGAACTGCGTGAGATCATCGACCAGGAACGTACCTGCGCCGCGTGCCAGCTCTGCTGACACGTACGTGGCGAAGTCGACGGCCACGACCAGCGTTCCGGGCGCGACCCAATCGGGTGCCATCACCTGGCTCGCGGCGCCGATAGTGGCCACGGTCACAACGACCTGCGCCGAACCGGTGGCGGAACGCGCGTCGTCGACCGCTTCCGCCGTTCCTCCACCACCGCGCACCTCGTCAGCGAGGGACTCGGCGCGCTCACGGTGGCGGTCGTACAGGACGAGCGTCGCGTCAGGCAGCAGCGAGCGGACGACGTCGATGTGGCTGCGCGCCTGGATCCCCGAGCCCAGGATCGCCACGCGCTCCACCACGGCCGGCGTCAGCAGCCGAATGGCGACTCCGCTCACGGCCGCCGTGCGCACCGCGGTGATGCGTGCGGCATCCATGATCCAGGTCGGCAGGCCGGTCTCGGCGTCGTTGAGCACCACCAATCCGTTGATCGCCGGCAGGTCGCGCGATCGATTGCCCGGAAAGGCGGCGATCCACTTCAGACCGACGAGATCGCCGTCGCGCAGCCAGGCGGGCATGGCATGGAGCAGCGCGCCCGGTCGAGGATGGACTCCGATCTTCGAAGGCATCTCGGCGCCGTCATTGGCCAGCGCAACCAGTGCCCGAGACGCCAGTTCGACCCGCTCAGCTACCGAGGGCAGGCACAGCTCGAGGTCTGCCGAGGACAGGTAGCGCAGGGGCGGGGCGTCCATCGCCTCAACAGAGTAGGTCCGTCGGTCACGAGGGTCACCTGCCGTTCGGCCGTGGGCGATGCCGCAGCCGCGTCGCTACCCTCTAGCCAATGACCCAACCGGCACTGACGCTCTCCGCGGACGAGCGTGCTCGAAGCCTTGCCAACCTGAAGCTCGAACGGGACGCGATCGTCCTTTACGACGAGCTGGCGAAGATCGAGCAGGACCCCAATCGCGCGGCCGCGTTCCAGCGCATCGCAGCCAACGAACGCCGCCACGCCGAGATCTGGGCCACGCGCCTCGAGCAGGCCGGTGCCAAGGTGCCGAAGTTCGACGGGCCGAGGGCGCGCGTCCGGGTGATCATCTTCGTCGCTCGGCGTTTTGGCACGCGGCGCGTTGCGGACATGGTTCTCGCGCTGGAGGGTGACGAGGAGCAGGCCTACGCGACGCAGCTGACGCCCGAGACGGCGGCGATTGCCGCCGACGAGCGCGAGCATGCCGCCATCTGGGCCGGCCTCGCGCGAGGGGAGGAGCTCAGGACGCCGGCGCTGCGCGACCTGCGCGAGGAGGCGTGGCATCGTGGCGGACGATCGGGCACGTTGCGCGCCGCCATATTCGGCGCCAACGACGGCCTGGTCAGCAACCTGTCGCTGGTGATGGGCATCGCCGGCGCCACCGCCGACAACCACCTGATCGTGCTCGCCGGCGTGGCCGGCCTGCTGGCCGGCGCGTTCTCGATGGGCGCAGGCGAGTACATCAGCATGCAGAGCCAGCGCGAGCTGTTCGAGAACAAGATCTCGATTGAGCGCGAGGAATTGCGGGTCATGCCCGACGTCGAAGAGCAGGAGCTGGCCGATATCTATCGCGCCAAGGGACTGTCGGAGGAGGACGCACGCAAGGTCGCGGCGAGCCTGATGGAGGATCCCAAGAAGGCGCTCGACACCAAGGTGCGCGAGGAGCTCGGGCTGGATCCAGACGAGCTGGGCTCACCGTGGGGAGCGGCCGCGTCTTCGTTCGTGGCCTTCTCCGTCGGCGCGATCGTGCCGCTCATGCCGTTCCTGCTGACGACCGGCCTCCCGGCGCTGGTCGGCGCACTGGCGCTTTCGTTCGCGGCCCTCTTCGCGATCGGTGCCGCGGTCAGCCTGGTGACCGGTCGCGGCCTGCTCTTCAGCGGGCTGCGCCAGGTGCTGATCGGAGCGGCGGCGGCCGCGGTCACGTTCGGCGTCGGCACGCTGATCGGCGCCAACGTCGCATGAGATGCGCGACTCGCGAGTGATGACGAGCGATCCGGAGCGGCGGCTGCGTGCCGAGGGCCTCGACCCGAGCCCGTGGAGCAACGGCCCGGGCGACCGATACGCCGCCCACAGCCACGACTACGACAAGGTGCTGGTCGCGGCCCGCGGCGACATCACTTTCCATCTGACGGAGCTGGGGCGCGATGTCGTGCTGGGCACGGGCGAGCGGCTCGACCTGCCGGCCGGCACGGAGCATGGCGCGACGGTGGGAAGTGCCGGTGTCATGTGTCTCGAGGCGCACCTGCCGGCCGGCTCACTGCCTGCCGAACCGCGCCACCGGACGAGCTGGTGAGCGAAGAAGCCAGAGACTAGGGCCGCTCGGAGCTGGCCCGGTCGAGATACTCGACGTGCAGGTCGAGCACCTCCGCAACGAGGTCCTCAGGCGCCACGCCGCCGCGCTCGGTGATGGTGCGGCTGATCCACGTCGCCTCTGCCGCGCGCTCCTCGGCCGGGATCTCCTCGCCACTGCGTGGCAGCCGGCCGACCGCAAACCAGACCAGCGCTCCGCCTACGGCGAGCCCGAACACGAGCGCCCAGCCGATGTACTGCTCGGTCATCCGTCGTGGGGAGTGGTCACGGCCCGAGTATAGGTATGCTGCGCCCGTGTTCCCCGTGATCAACATCACTCCGGGTCCGAACGTCATCCCGGGCGTACCCATCGGCTGGTACGGCCTGGGCTATGTCATCGGCCTCGCGGTCATGCTGCTCGTCTCGCAGCGCGAGGCGGAGCGGCGCGGCATTCACCCATCGCACATCTTCGGTGCGCTGCCGCTGGTGCTGATACTCGCGCTGCTCGGCGGCCGGCTGTACCACGTCATCGATCAGTGGGCGCTTTACCAGAACAACCTGCTGTCAATCATCCTGCCGCCTTATTCGGGCCTCGGGCTGTACGGCGGCGTTGCCGGCGCTGCGTTGGGCATCATCATCTACACCCGCTGGAAGGGGCTCCCGCTCCGCCTCGGGCTCGACTCCGTCATCGCGGGCACGCTCTTCGCCCAGGGCATCGCCCGGTGGGGCAACTTCTTCAACCAGGAGCTGTACGGGCCGCCGACGGATTTGCCATGGGGCATTGCAATCGACTGCGCTCACCGCGTCGCCGCCTACCCGTGCTCGCTCTTCCCGGTCGAGACGACGGGCTTCCACCCGCTCTTCTTCTACGAGTCGGCGCTCAACATCCTGGGTGGCTTCATCGTCCTGTTCCTGTCGCGCCGCTATCTGCATCGCCTGCAGCCCGGTGACCTGGCCGCATTCTGGGCGATCTGGTACGGCTCGACGCGCTTCGTGCTCGAAACCTTCCGCGAGGGCTGGAACTGGACCGTTGGCGGCATTCCGACGGCGCAGATCGTCGGCATCGTGCTGATCATCGTCGGCGTTGTTTGGATCGCGTGGAACCATCGGCCCGGCACTACGCCGTACGACTATCCGAAGGTGCCTGCCCCGGATCCGCGCGCCGGGCCCGATCCACAACCCGCCGAGCCGGAACCCAAGCCCGACCCTGAACCGGAACTTCCGACTAGCTGATCTCCACCGCCTCGGCGATCGCAGGTGAGTCGATGGCGGAGATCACGTTCACCGTTGGGATCGGGCGGCTGAAGCCTTTCAGCTGCAGCTCGCCGACCGGCTCGACGCTCACGAGCTCTTCGACCGCGGCGTGTGTTCGTGGATTGATGAGCACCTGGCCGGCCTCGGCAGCGGAGCTGAGGCGCGAGGCGATGATGACTGCAGTGCCGATCATCCCGTAGTCGTAGCGCCCCTCGAAGCCGATCCGGCCAAGTGTTGCGTAGCCGGTCGCGATGCCGATCCCAAGGCCGAGGTCGTAGCCGAGCCGCGACCAGCGGGCCGCGAGGTGCTCGAACTCGACGCGCATCCCGAGCGCCATGCGCACGGCGCGCGCCGCGTGGTCGGGTTGCAGCACCGGATCGTTGAAGAACACCATCATCCCGTCGCCGGCGAAGTGCTCGAGCGTGCCGCCATGGGCGACGATCAAGGTGCCCATTGCCGCGTGGTACTGACGCAGCACGCCGAGCACCTCCTCGGGCTCGGCCGTATCGCTGAACGAGGTGAACCCGCGCAGGTCAGCGAATACCGCGGTCGCCTCGCGCCGATGGCCGGCCAGAAGCTGCTCGCCCTCGGGGCTCGAGACGAGCGCCGCGACCTGCGGTGACAGGAAGCGGCTGAGCTCGGCCTTCTGACGTTCGATCGTGCTGAGCAGCTCGGCCTGCTCGGCCGCGTGGGCAGCCTCGAGGTCGCGCAGGTGCTTGTCGGCGAGCGCCGCTCGGACGCGGGCGGCGAGGATGACCGGGTTGAACGGCTTGGGCAGAAAGTCGGCCGCGCCCATCTCGATGCAGCGGGCGACGCTGTCGAGCTCGTCGACCCCGGAGATCATGATCACCGGCATGTGGCGCAACGACTCGTCGGTCTTGATCGCGGCGAGCGTCTCGTAGCCGTCCATCTCGGGCATCATCACGTCGAGCAGCACGACGGCGATCTCGCCACTCGATGCCTGCAGCTCCGTCAGCGCCGAGCGCCCGTCCGTCGCCTCGCGCGCCGTGATGCCCATCGACGCGAGGTGGCGCGCGAGGAGCATCCGGTTGACGGCGCTGTCGTCGACGACGAGCGCCACTGACTCTGTCATCCCGCCAATCCGCGCGCCTTCAGCTCCGCAACGGTGTCATCCCAGGCGGCGTGTGCCTCGGCCATCTGTTCGTTGAGGCCGTCCGTTCGTCCCTCACGGCCGGCGAACTCGATCTCGCGGCTGATACTCGACAGGCGCATCGCCCCCAGCGCCGCGCTGCTCGACTTGAGGGAGTGGGCGGGACGGACGATCGCCGTCGCATCGCCCGCGGCGCACGCGGCGTCCATCGCCTCGATGTGGCCGCCGCCCTCCTCGATGAAGGTGCGCGCCAGGTCGGCCACGAATTCGTCGTCATCGCCGACCGATGCTCGGAGCTCGGCAAGCACCTGCTCGTCGAGGGTCGGCGGATCGTCGCTCATGATGCGGGCACCTCCGATGGCGTGGGCTGCAACGATGGGGCACGGCCCAGGGCCGCGGCGAGCTCGGACGGCTTGACGGGTTTGCTGACATAGTCGTTCATGCCCGCGGCGAGGCACGCGTCGCGGTCGCCGGCCATCGCGTTGGCGGTCATCGCGACGATATGCAGCTGCCTGTCCGGCCATTGCTTGCGGATGCGGCGCGTTGCCTCCAGGCCGTCGAGCTCGGGCATCTGGACGTCCATCAGGACAACGTTGTAATCGGTCGTGCCCAAAGCGTTGATCGCCTGCAGCCCGTCGCCCGCGACGTCCGCCTCGTAGCCCATGTTGAGCAGCAGTCGCAGGGCCAGCTTCTGATTGACTGCGTTGTCCTCGGCGAGGAGGATGCGCAGCGGGTGCCGCTTGGCGAACTGACGATCACTGGCCACCTCGGGAGCACGCTCGAGCCGGATACGCGGCTCAGCGCCGGCAAGCACGGTCACCAGCGCGTCGTACAACGCCGACGGCTTGACCGGCTTGGGCAACAGTGCGTCGACGGCTGCTCCGTGCTCGCGCATCGCGGCCGACGAGACGAGGATCAGCTTGGGCGTTTCCTTTGGAAGCGCGGTGCGAATGGCATCGGCCAGGGCGACGCCATCCATGTCGGGCATGAACAGGTCGAGCAGGCAGACATCGAAACGCTGCTTCGATCGGATCCTCTCCAGTGCCTCTTCCGGGGTTGCCGTCGCCGTGACGCTGACCGACCACCGCTTCAGCTGGGCGGTCAGGATGCGCCGGTTGGTGGCGTTGTCGTCGACGACGAGCGCCTTGATGCCGCCAAGCTCGATGGGCTGCCGGAGCGGGACGGCCGGCAGCGACGAGGCTGCGGCCACCGGCAGCTTCACCATCAGATCGAAGGTTGAGCCCTCACCCGCCACACCTGTGCTTTGTGCGCCGAGCGAGCCATCCATCGCCTCGGCCAGGCGACGGCTGATGGCCAGGCCAAGGCCCGTCCCGCCGTAGCGCCGGGCAATCGACGAATCCGCCTGGCTGAATGACTGGAAAAGGCGCCCCATCTGGTCTTCCGGAATGCCGATGCCCGTGTCACGGACCGAGATGTGAAGCTCCGCATTCGAGTTGATGATCTCGCTGCGGACCGACACGACGACCTCGCCCCGTTCGGTGAACTTGATCGCGTTCGACAGCAGGTTGAGCAGGATCTGGCGCAGCCGACCGAGGTCTCCGACAACCGCCGGCGGAAGGTCGCTCTCGACTTCGTAGGCGAGCTCGACACCCTTCGCGGCCGCCGTCGGTGCGATCACATCGAGCGCACCTTCGATGCATTCGGAGACGCTGAATGGCTCCGAGACCAGGTCGACCTTGCCCGCCTCGATCTTCGAGAAATCGAGGATGTCGTTGATGATCGTCAGCAGAGCATCGCCGGATGAGCGGATCGTGTCGGCGTAGTCGCGCTGCTCGGCGTTGAGCTTGGTGTCGGCCAGCAGGCCGCTCATGCCGATGATCGCGTTCATCGGCGTCCGGATCTCGTGGCTCATCGCCGCCAGGAATGAGCTCTTGGCCTGGTTCGCGGCCTCCGCTGTCACGCGCGCATCGCGCAGCTCTGCGAATAGCTTCGCGTTGTCGATCGCAATGGCGGCCTGCTGCGAAAGACCGACCAGGAAGCTGAGGTCCGACGGGGTGAACGGGCGGTGCTCAGGCCCTGTGCGCCAGACGGCCATCATGCCGTTGACGCCCTCGCGCCCGATGAGTGGCGCCACCATCAGGCGCTCGACTTCGTACTTTGGCGTGCCCTCGATTTGGATGGCGCGCGTGTCGGTGCTCACATCGTTGACCACCTCTGGCCGTGCCTCAGCGGCGAGCGTGCCGATGATTCCCGTGCCGAGGGTGATGCGCATCTGCTTGATCTGCTCGGCTACGTCGCCCGAGGCAGCAGTGGCGCGGAACGTCGATTGCCCGGCCTCGGGCAGGAACACGGCGCTCGAGGTTCCTTCGAGCAGGGCTTGAGCACGTTCGACGATCCGTTGCAGCAGGTCGTTCAGGTCGAGCGTCGCTGAGATCTCGCGACCCATTTCGGCGAGCGCCGACATCTCCGTCGCGCGACGTTGTGACTCGCCATATAGCCGTGCGTTCTGGATGGCTGCGCCGATATTGGCGGCGAGTGTCGCGAGCAGGCGCATGTCGGCGTCGCCAAAGCGCCCCGCGTCGGTGACGCTCTGGACACTCATCGCGCCGATCGCCTCGTCGCCGACGATGATCGGCACGCCCAGGTAGGAGCGTGGCGCGGTGCCGACTCCCTGCTTCTGGATCTCGTCGAAATGAGACTCCTGGTTCAGAAGCAAGGGTTGGCGCGACTGGATGATCCGCGACGTGAGCCCTTCACCCAGCGGCAAAGCGTCCTGTGGCTCGCGTCTGCCGTTCTCGATGTGGTACGGGAACTCGATCAGCCCGGTAATCGAGTCATACAGCGCGACGTAGGCGATGTCTGCCTTGAACGTCGCCGCCATCTGGGCGCCGGCGAGGTCGATCAACTTGTCCAGGTCGAGCTGCGATGCGGTCGCCTGTCCCAGGTCATTGACGATCGCCAGCTCCGCCGCACGCTGGCGTGTCTCGTCGACCAGCCGAGCGTTCTCAAGCGCCACGCTCAGGCTCGACGCCAGCGTGTTTAGCAGTCGAACGTCAGCCTCGCTGAAGGCGAATGTTCGCTCCAAATTCTGAAGGGAGATCCGCCCAAATGGCTTGCCGGCCGTGATCAAGGGCGCAAAGACCATTGATTTCGGCGCCTCACCCTCGATGGCGGTGCGTTCACCGGTCCGCGCTATCCAAGCGTCGTAGTCGTCGATTACGACAGGTTTGGCTTCGTTGATGGTCTGGCGGGTCAGCAAGCCAAACGGGAAGCTCTCACCAGGCAGACGCACGCCGCGCTCAACGCTGTACGGGTAGCGGACGACCTCGTTATCGAAGTCGTAGAGGCCGATGTCCACCGAATGGGCATCGAAGATCTCCCCGATCCTGTCGCCGACGAGGTCGTACATCGACTGCATGTCGAGGTTGGCAGCAAGACCCTCCTGGACGCTGTTGATGATCGACAGCTCTGCAGCTCGTTCGTTCGTCTCGGTCAGCAGGCGCTGCGTTTCGTCGAACAGGCGTGCGTTCTCGAGGGCGACGCTCAGGCTGCCAGCGAGAGTCGCAAGTAGCCTCACTTCGGCTTCACTGAACGCGTCGTTACGCGTCAGGTTCTGGAGCGAGATACGCCCGATCGGAATGCCGCCCGCAAACAATGGCGCAAAGACCATCGACTTGGCCGGCTCACCGACGATCGAGAATGTGAGGCCTGTCTGGGCTTTGAACTCGTCGATGTTGCCGACCACCAGGGGCTTGCCCGTGGTCTTCGCGTAGTCGATGAAGAAATGAGTGTTGCTGGTGAAAGGCGACGGATCGTCCGGCAGCCGTTCACCCTTCTCGATCGTGTAGGGGTACTTCGTCAGCTGGGCTTCGTAGTCATAGAGGCCGATGTCGACCGAGTCGGTGTCGAAGATCTCGTTGATCTTCTCGCCCACCAGCTCGTACATCGCGCTCATGTCGAGCTTGGCCGCAAGGCCTTCCTGGACGCTATTGATGATCGCCAGCTCGGCTGCTCGCTCGTTCGTCTCGGTCAGTAGCCGCTCTGTCTCAGCGAATAGGCGCGCGTTCTCGAGCGCGACGCTGAGGCTGCCTGCGAGAGTGGTCAGGAGGCGTACATCGGCTTCGCTGAAGGCGTAGGTTCGGTCCAGATTCTGTAGCGAGATTGCTCCGATCGTCTTGCCACCGCTGACCAGCGGCGCGAGCACGATGGACTTGGACGCCTCCCCCTGGACAACCTTGAGCTGGCCCGGCCGGGATTTCATCCATTCGTCCACGTCATTAACGACGATGGGTCGTGGGTCGGCGACGATCGCGCGGGCGTTCTCGCCCATCGGGGCCGTCTCGTTCGGATAGCGAACGCCGCGCTCGATCGCGTACTGGTAGTTGGAGATCCCCTGTTCGGAATCGTACGTGGCGATATCGACCACCTGGGCATCGAAGATTTCCTGGATCTTGTCGCCCACCAGCTCGTACATCGCGCTCATGTCCAGCTTGGCCGCCAGGCCCTCCTGGACGCTGTTGATGATCGCCAACTCGGCCGCACGCTCATTCGTTTCGGACAGCAGCCGCTGGGTCTCGTCGAACAGACGTGCGTTCTCGAGCGCCACGCTGAGGCTCGACGCGAGAGTGGAGAGCAGCCGCAGGTCGGCATCGGAGAACGCATCCGTTCGATCGATGTTCTGAAGGGCGAGAGCGCCGTAGACGGTTTCGTTCATGAGCAGTGGCACAGCGAGGATCGACTTCGTGGGCTCGCCGTCGATCACCGCGATTTCTATTCCGTGCTCGCTCTCCCACTGCTCAACGTTATTGATCAGAAACGGTCGTCTCGCTTCGATGAACATTCGCTCGGTGTCCGAGAGCGGGTTCTCCAGCAATGGCGATCGCACGCCGCGCTCGATTCCGTACGGGTACGAGGTGGTCTCATTTGCCTCGTCGTACAGCGAAATGAGCACGATCTGGGCGTCGAAGATCTCCTGGATCTTGTTTCCGACGAGGTCGTACATCGACTGCATGTCGAGCTTGGCCGCGAGGCCTTCCTGAACGCTGTTGATGATCGCGAGCTCCGCCGCTCGCTCATTTGTTTCGGACAGCAGTCGTTGTGTTTCGTCAAACAGGCGCGCGTTCTCGAGCGCGACGCTGAGGCTCGAGGCGAGGGTGGTCAGCAAGCGGACATCCGCGTCCGAGAACGCATCCGCACGATCGATGTTCTGGAGGCCAATTCCCCCGTACACGGCATCGTTCACGATCAGCGGCACAGAGAGCATCGCCTTGGTCGGCTCACCCTCGGCGACCGGAATTTCGATTCCGCGCTCGGCCTCCCACGCCGCGACGTCGTTGATCAAAATCGGCTTGCGCGTTTCGATCATGTTTCGTGACCGATCGCTGAACGGGGATTCGATCATCGGTAGACGGACACCGCGCTCGATCGCGTACGGGTAGGACACCGTCTCTGTCTCGTGGTCGTACAGGTTGATCACTGCCACCTGGGCGTCGAAGATCTCCTGGATCTTGTCGCCCACGAGGTCGTACATCGACTGCATGTCGAGCTTGGCTGCGAGCCCTTCCTGAACGCTGTTGATGATTGCCAGCTCTGCCGCTCGTTCGTTGGTTTCGGCGAGCAGTCGCTGCGTCTCATCGAACAGCCGGGCGTTCTCGAGGGCGACGCTGAGACTCGAGGCAAGGGTGGTCAGCAGCCGCACATCACCTTCACCGAAGGCGTTTGTTCGGTCGAGGTTCTGCAGTGATATGCGCCCGAAAACGGTGTCGCCGACGATCAGCGGCGCGAACAACACAGCCCTGGACGGTTCGCCGTACGTCACGGGCGTGTGGCTGTGCTCCTGCTCCCATGCCTCGACGTCATTGACGACGATTGGTTGGCGGGTCTCCAGTACGACCTTTCCGAAGCCTAAAATCGGAGCGCTTTCGTCATCCGTGGCTCGGACGCCACGCTCGATCGCGTACGGATAGGTCACTATTCCGGCATCGAGGTCGTACAACCCGATGTCCACGACCTGAGCGTCGAAGATCTCCTGGATCTTGTCACCCACCAGCTCGTACATGGAATGCATATCGAGCTTGGCCGCCAGGCCCTTCTGGACGCTGTTGATGATCGCCAGCTCGGCCGCTCGCTCGTTGGTCTCGGCGAGCAGGTGCTTGGTCTCGTCGAACAACCGCGCGTTCTCGAGCGCTACGCCCATGCTCGAAGCGATGGTGGCCACCAACCGCTCGTCGGCCTCGGTGAATTTGTTCGGCAACGAGTCGCTGATGACGACGACGCCGGTCGCCTCGCGGCCGGCCATGATCGGCACGCCCAGCCACGACTCGTCCAAGTCGTCACTGAGATCCTTCTCTTCGTATTCCGGAACGAAGCCACCGTGCTCCATCTGCTCTTGGACGGTGCCCATCCGCAGCGGCTTCTTCTGCGCCAGAACCTGCGAGGTCAGCCCGGGTCCGAACTCGTACGCCGGGGAATGGACACGCCGTCCTTCGACGATCTCGTACAGGGAGTTGATCGTGTTCGCCGCCCTGTCGTACATGGCAATGCGGAAGCTTTCCGACCGGAACATCGCCACCAGGCGATCACCAACCAGGTCGATGATCGCCTCGAAATCGAGCTTCTCGGCAAGTGCCGACCCGATCTCGTTGATGATTGACAGCTCCGACGCGCGCTGCTCCGTCTCGGACAGCAGATGCCTGGTCTCGCCGAACAGCCGCGCGTTCTCGAGCGCCACGCCCATGCTCGACGCGATCGTCGAGAGCAGCCGCTCATCGGACTCGCTGAAGGCATTCTTGGGTAATCGCTCGATGCTTATCACGCCCAGCACGCGGTCTCCGACAAGGATCGGCACTCCAAGCCAGGACTCGGCGACGTCGGTCCCGAGGACGATGGCGCCGAGCGCATTGGATTCGTCTGTCGAGCCGAGGCGCAGCGGTCGACGCGTCCCCACAACGATGGCGCCCAAACCGCTCAGCTCGCGCTCTGCTTGCTCGATTCGCATGCCCTGATCGATTGCGTATGGGGTGCGCAGCATGTTCGTCACCGGGTCATACAGGTTGATGATTCCGGTTTGGACTTCAAAGATCGAGTGGATGCGATCACCGACCGCGTCGATGATTCCCTGGAAGTCGAGCTGCTTGGCGAGCGCTTCGCCGATCTCATTGATGACGGCCAGTTCGGCGTTGCGCTGCTCGGTCTCTGACAAGAGCCGCTTCGTCTCATCGAATAGACGAGCGTTTTCCAGCGCGACACCGAGGCTCGATGCGATCGTGGAAACGAGGCGTTCGTCCGCCTCGCTGTACTTGTCGCGATCGATGTCGCCCAGCACGATCACTCCGATCGCATCGCGACCGGCCATGATCGGAACGCCCAACCATGACTCTGTCGTGACCTCCGAGACTTCCGCCTCGGCATACGTCCCGAGCAGGCCACCGTGCTCCATTTGCGCGTCATTGCTGCCGAACCTGTACGGCCGCCGCTCTTCGATGACTCGCGACGTCACGCCCTCGCCGAAGGGGATCGGATCGCCGTGGACCCTCCGTCCCTTGTCCGTCTCATAAGGAAACCTGATCAAGCTCGCCTTCCGGTCATACAGGGCGATGTAGAAATCGTTCGACTGGAACATGGCCACCAGGCGATCGCCAACGAGCTCAACGATGGCGTCGAAATCGAGCTGCTGCGACAGTGCCGCGCCGATCTCGTTGATGATCGACAGCTCGGCGGCCCGCTGCTCCGTCTCGGTCAGGAGGCGCTTGGTTTCGCCGAAGAGTCGTGCGTTCTCGAGCGCGACACCCATGCTCGCGGCGATCGTCGACACGACCTGCTCGTCACGTTCAGTGAAGGAATTGGGGGCCAACTTCGAGATCGCGAGAACGCCGATGTTGCGTTCGCCGCTTGGAATCGCCACGCCCAGGTACGACTGCTGAGTTTCCGCGTCGAGGTCGCCAGCCAATTGTCCACCGAAATCCTGGGCCTCCGCGAAGGAACCGAGTCGAAGTGGCGCGCCTGTCCGGAGAACATGGGACGTCAGCCCGACTCCGATCGGAACGGGTGTGATGTCGAGTTGGCGCTTGCCGTTCTCAAGCCAGTAGGGGAAGCTGATGGTCTGGCCCGCTTCATCGAGGACCGCGATGCTCAGGTCCTGCGAGCCGAGGACTTCGCCGACCTTGTCGCCGACGGCGTTGATGATCCCGTCGAAGTCGAGCTGCTTGGCGAGCGCTTCACCAATCTCGTTAACTACCGCCAGCTCAGCGGCGCGCTGCTCAGTGTCGGCCAAGAGGCGCTTCGAGTCGTCGAAGAGCCGAGCGTTTGCCAGCGCGATGCCGGCGCTCGCGGCGAGCGTCGAGACGAGACGCATGTCGTCGTCATCGAAGGCGTTCGGTGCGGTGCTCTCCAACGCGACCACTCCGACGAGCTCGTCGCCCGCCATCATCGGCACCCCGAGCCATGACTCCGTCGTGGGTCCGCCGATGATCACCGCGCCAGCCTGCTGGGCCTCCGCAGCCGTCGAAGTAAGCAGCGGTCGGCGTGTCCTGACAACAGTAGCTGTCAGACCGGACTCGGCAGGGAGCGGATCGGTGTGGACGAGCTCGCCATCGGTCGATTCGTAAACGAACGTGATCATGTTCGTAGCGGCGTCGTAGAGAGCCACCATGAGGTCGGCGTCGGGGAAGGTCGCGTCCAGCTTCTCGCCGACAAGCTCGGCGACGGCCGACAGGTCGAGACGCTTGGCGAGTGCCTGACCGGCCTCTTCAAGGACTGCGAGCTTCGCCCTCAGGGCGTCCGCCTGGCGCTCGAGATCGTGTGCCGATTCTGGAACTGTGCTCGTCATGCCCTCGCCGTTGATCCCTCAGGCGAACCTCGCCCCGCCGGAGGATACCGAGGAAACCACCACGGCGGTAGGACCGGCCGTGCCCGAGCCTATACTCGCCCGCGATGGAGTACGCGGAGTCGATCCTCGAGCTGATCGGCAATACGCCACTCGTCCGACTCTCGCGCGTCACCCGCGATCTCGGGCCACTCGACCGCCAGCCGCAGATCCTGGCCAAGCTCGAGCTGCTCAACCCCGGCGGTTCGGT
>DASQLS010000017.1:0-8449 GCA_035629915.1 Candidatus Limnocylindrales bacterium
GCGCTGGTGATGATCCCGATCGGCTGTCGGAACAGCTCGCCAAGGGGCAGTGTCTCGAGATTGGGCGTCGCGTATAGCGGCGTCGTCAGGACACCGTGCAGATTGATGAACGCGGCGATCGACAGCGCGATCGTTGCCCACAGCCAGCGGCGATCGAACACCGCGAGCAGCGGCAGAACAGCGAAAACCGGGAACAGGTAGCGCTCATGGACGCGCGTCGGGAGCACGAAGAAGGCGAGTGCCAGGAATGCCGTCACGACCAGGATCGAGCGGCGATCGGAGCGCCAGGCGAGGCGGGCGAGGCCGGCCAGGAAGCCAGCCACGAGCAGGAACGTGCCGATCGCGACGCCGGGCAGCGGGCCCAGCAACGGAACCGTGTCGGATGACCAATAGCCGCCGAACGCAAGCGGATCGGTCCCTCCGGCGCCGATCAGCGCCCACAGGTTGTAGGCATTGACGCTGAGCCATGGATAGCCGCCGGCCGTCTGGACGATGAGGGCGACGAACTCGACGATGTCGAGATTGAACGGCAGTAACAGCAACACGAGCAGGCCGAGCCCAATGACTGCCGAGGAAACCAGCCGCCACACCCCCTGCTCACGTTCGAGCCACGCTCCAATCGGGCCCGGTAACAGCACCTTGTTGCGCGGGCCGGAGCCGGGTACGAGCAGATGGCGCCGAAGCAGGACGATGGCAACGATCGGGATGAGCACGACGCCGAACTGGGGCTTGACCAGCAGGGCCACGGCCGCCATGGCCGTCGCGCCCTCGGAGTTGCCCCTGATCAGCGCGGCGACGCCGAGCAGGATGATCAGCGCGCCGACTGCGTCGGTCTGGCCCCAGACCGCCGAGTCGTACCACGTGACCGGGTTGAACAGGTACAGCCCCGCGGCGACCAGGCTCAGCCGAACGGAGTCGGCACGCGTCTTCGTCCAGCGCCGAACGAGCAGGAACAGCACCGCTGCGACGGCGACGTCGGCCACGATCGGGCCGAGCTTGAGCATGTCCGCCGTGCCCTCGATCGTGCCGCCGTTGACGAACGCGACGAGGTGGCTGCCCAGCCACAGCACGTACAGGTAGCCGGGTGGGTAGTCGGCGAAGTAGTCCGCCGAGTAGAAGCTTCCCGGTCCCAGGTCGAAGAGCCGCTGCGCCCACGCCGAGTACGTCGCGATGTCCGAATCGAAGCCAGAGTTTGGCAACAGGACGTATGCGATAGTTAGGCGAAGAAGCAGCCCGACGAGCAGAAGAATCAGGAGACCGGAAGCGGCCGTGCTCGCTCGGAGCGTGCTACCCGTAGAAAGTGGGAGGCGGTCGGCCCCATCCGCCTGGGGCGACGTCACTACCGACCGTACCTCCAGAGGTTGACGAGGTGGAGCGCAGTATAGCAACGGACCTCTCGCGGCCTGTTCCGCGCTCCGGCCGCCGCGATGTATCTGGCACCGTGCGCGGTGCGATCGATCAGATCTCGCCGGCTCACATCGGCCTCTTCTTCGTGATCCTCGCCCTGGGCATCTACGTCTTCTCCAATCCTGCCCGGTTGGGCTGGTACGACCATTTCGTATGGCAGGCCGATGCGTTCCTGCACGGCCGGTTCGTGATCGCGTGGCCCGTGGCGAGCGGTCCGCACGTCAATGCCTACTTCCAGGACGTGATGCCGCTGCCGTCGGAGCCTGGCTCACCGAGCTACGGCCTGCTGCCGTTCCCGCCGTTGCCGGCGGTCCTGCTGATGCCCTTCGTGGCCATCTTCGGCCTCGCCACGGACGACCAGCTGCTCGGCGCAATCCTCGGCGCGATCAATGTCGGGCTTGCGTGGCGCATGGTCAGCCGGCTCACCGAGCGCAACTCGGTCGCCGTTCTGGCGACGCTCTTCTTTGCCTTCGGCACGGTCCATTGGTACGCGGCCATGTTGTCGACCACCTGGTTCCTGGCCCACCTGGTCGCGCTGACGTTCGTTCTGCTTGGCATCACTCTTGCATTGGACGCTGATCGGCGCGAACAGTTGCGTGGCACGCTCGCGCGACTCACGGCCAAATCGGATTCATCGCCCGACGACCGTCACGAGGTCGTGGCAACTATCGAGGAGAGCAGCCTCTTCCTCGCCTGGAGCCGGCGCATTCGCGCCCATGTCGACGGCATGCAGTTTGTCGCCGGCTTCGTGTTCGGCATCGCGGCACTCGCCCGGCTGCCGGCGATCTTTGGCGCCCCGTTCTTCATCTTCGTCGGCGGTGGCGGATCCTATTGGCGAAGGGCGTTTTCGGCCGGCCTGGGTGCGGTCATCCCGGTCGGCGTCCTGCTGATCTACAACCTGGCTGCCACCGGACACCTGTTCAACCCGGCCTACGAGTGGCTCTTCCAGACCGAGTACCTGGGTTATCTGCCGCCGGGCATGGAGATCAACCGCGACTGGGGCATCGAGGACCCGCGGTTCATCCCGATGAACTCATTGATCATGTTCCTCTGGCCACCCGAGATCGCGCCACTCGGGACCGACTGCGGCCTGTCCGTCCTCAATCCGGAGTGCCCGGTGCTGCGGCCGAGCCCAATCGGCATGAGCATCTTGTTGACCAGCCCGGCCTACCTGCTCGCTCTGCCGCTGGCCCTGCTCGCCTGGCGCCAGCGGCTGGTGATGGGCTCGCTGCTCGCCGTGGCGGCGATTGCTCTGCTCAACCTGGCCCACTTCAGCCAGGGCTGGGTGCAGTTCGGCTACCGCTTCAGCAACGATTTCGTGCCCTTCGCGCTGATCCTGGTGACGCTTGCGATCGCCCGATTCGGAGTGCGCTGGTGGACCGTGGCGCTGGTGGCCGCGTCGATCGTCATCAACGCTTGGGGCGTGTATTGGGGCGTGACGCTGGGCTGGTGACGGCTGCGCAGATTGCTCGCCCCTATAATCCCGCCGTGCCCGAGGTCGCCACCATGTCTTCCGAGCGACCGCGCGTGCCGGCGCTGTCGTTCTTCTTCCCGGCCCACAACGAAGCCGAGAACATTGAGGCCATGGTCGCCGAGGCGCTCGAGGCACTGCCCGCACTGGCCGACGACTTCGAGATCATCGCCGTCGACGATGGCAGTCGCGATGCCACGCCCGAGCTCGCCGATCGCCTCGCGGCCGAGCACGAGCGCGTCCGCGTCGTTCATCACGAGGTCAACCAGGGCTACGGCGCGGCCCTTCGATCAGGCTTCCGAGCGGCACGCCATGAGCTGGTCTGCTTCGTCGATGGCGACCGTCAGTTCCGCATCGCGGACATCGGCCTGCTGCTCGACCGGATGGCCGAGCCAGACCAGCCGGATGTGGTCGTCGGCTACCGACTCAAGCGCGCCGATCCGTTCATTCGACTCGCCTATGCGCGCGCCTACCGACTCGCACTGCGCATCTTCTATCGCCTCGGAGTGCGCGACCCCGACTGCGCGTGCAAGCTCTTCCGCCGCTCGGCGCTCTCGGACATCCGCCTCGAATCAGGTGGCGCGTTCCTCTCGGCCGAGCTGCTGATCAAGCTCGGCCAGCGCGGTCGCAAGCTGGTCGAGACCGGAGTCCCGCACTACCCGCGAACGGCCGGCTCGGCGTCGGGCGCCAACCCGAAGGTGGTGCTGCGCGCAGTGCGCGACTTCTGGATGCTCCGGCTTCGCCTGTGGGCCAATCGCCGCGCGGCATTACAGCGCGGAGAGCCCGTCCTGGGCGACTAGTCGGACCTGCGCTCCTCGCCCGGCTCGTCGGGCAGGTCGACGTTGAGCGAGTTGACGAACTCGCGGAACACGGACAGCTTCTCGTCCTCGGCGCCCTCGGGAACGACGCCCGCCCGGTCGAGCACCGCGTCGGTGGCGAAGATGGGCACCCCGGCGCGGACGGCAAGGGCAATCGCGTCACTTGGGCGGGCGTCGAGGTCGAGCTCGCGGCCGTCGAGCTGGAGCAGCAGCCGGGCCCGGAAGGTGTCCTCGGACAGGTCGGACACGATGATCTGCTTCAGCGTCACGCCGAGCTCGGCCAGCGCCAGCGAGAAGAGATCGTGGGTCATCGGGCGCTCGGGCGTCACGCCCTGCAGGCGCATGGCGATGGCATTCGCCTCCCATGGACCGATCCAGATCGGCAGGTAGCGATCGTCCGCGGTGTCGCGCAGGATGACCACGTGCTGCGACGAGAGCATGTGGACGCGGACACTCTCGACGACCATCTCGTGCAGGTTGCCGTTGTGGCCGCCGTTCAGCTCCCCGCCGGACATGGCCGAATTCTACTGCCGCAGCCGGCCGGTCACGGCCGGGTCATGGTGTCGGCGCCGGCGTGGGCCGCGGCGTGCGGCGTGGACGCTCGGTCGGCGTGGGCTCGGGCGTCGGGGTGGCCAGCGATGGGCGTGGCGTCTGGCTCGGTTCCGCGCTCGGCGTCGGGCTGGGCGTCGGCGCCACGTCGTCGGGCTCCTCGAGCACGACCTGGTAGATGCCATCGGGCCTTGCCCAGACGAGCGTCGGCGGCTCGTCCTGGCCGTTGTCGATGATGTACATGCCGCGCACATCGGTCAGCGGTGACGACCCGGGCGCGGCGATGAACTGCTCGAGGACCGTGCCCTCGTTCTTGTCGAACACGATCACCCGGCCGTGGAGCTGATCCCAGACGACAAGCTGGCCGACGCCGCGCGTCCCGGTCGCAGCCATCAGCGCATAGTCGTGGCCCGGTCGCAGGTCCTCGTTGTCGGGCGGATCGTCGAGCGCGAAGCTGGTCGCCCGGCCGTTGAAGTAGCGGATCACGTTGGGACTGGTGACGGCATAGACGTCGCCGTCGATAAGCAGCTGACGGAACGCGGCGACATCCTCGCCCTCGCCCAGGAAGTAGGGCGCCGGGACCGAGAAGCCGCTGCCATCGGCGGTCGGGTCGTAGCGCAGGATCTGGCTCGAAGCGGGATAGGGCACGTAGAGCCGGTAGAGGCCCTGATCGGGATTGATGACGAAGGTCTCGACATCGACGACCGACGCGTCCCAGACCTGGTCGCCGGCAACCCGCACCTGGCCGAGCGTGCCGCCACCCTGCGTATCTGACGGTCGCCAGCGCCATAGCTCGCCGCGCTCGTCGACGATGAGCAGGTCCGGACCGCCGCGGGCGAGAAGGCGCGGCACGCCGATGCCCTGGCCGGGGCCGTCGCCGACCGCAACGATGTTCACCGCAGTGCCCGACTCGGGATCGATGCGGACGACCGTCTGGCCGTAGATCACGTACGCCGCGTCGTCCGGTCCGCGCACCAGGCCGGTGATGTCGGCCCCGGGCGGCGCGGAGTAGAGCTGATCGCCGGCCACCTCGACCGTGCCATAGAGATCCTCGAGCCCAACGATGATCCGGTCGCGCAGCCGGCTGATCGCATTCGGATCGACCTCCGCCGTGGCGGCTCGGTCGAGGTCGCCCAATGCCAGCCGGAGCAGGCGCTGCGCCTCTGGCGGGTCTGCGTTCAGCAGGTCGGCCGTGCCGAAGACCTCGCTGACCTTCTCGTTGGCCGCGACGAGCGCCGCCTCGCCACGCGTCACCTGCTCGATCGGCGTCTCGACCTTGAATGGATTCCAGTACCAGAGGACCACGCCGAGCACGGCGATGATGCCGATGAAGGCCAGCACGGCGACCGCCGCGCGGCGCCGGGTCTCGCGCTTGTTGGTCGCCGGCGCGATCCGCCGATACGACGTCCGGCGGCGCGGCATGAGATCGAGCACGCGGTTGATGGCGCCCGAGAAACCGTCGCTGACCGCCCCTTTCGCGGCCACGGCACGGTCCTGCACGGCCGACGCGGCGCCGACGATGCTGTCCGCGAGCGGGATCGGCGACGGGCTGATCGGCGCGCCCGAGAGCGGCTCCGATGGGCTGACCGGCACGAGCCGGCTCTCCGACTTGACGAGTGACGTCTCGGTTGCCTCGATCGCCAGCACGGCATCTGAGCCGTCTCCCCCGGCGGCGACGAAGAGGTGGTGCAGGTGCTCCACGGCCGACTGCGGGTGGAGGGTCACGACCGCGTTCTTGAGCTCCTCGGTCCCGACCGACTCGACCACGTTGCTCGAGCTCAGGACGAGCGAGTCGCCGACGGAGAAGTCGCCCCGCCAGACATCGACCCGGAGTGCCTCGGCGGCGGGCAGACCCCCGCCTGACTCGTGTTCGGGCATGAGCAACCGCGCTGAGCGGACGAGATAGGCGTCGGCGTCGCCACACGTTGCCACGTACAGCTCGTTCGAGCGCACCACGGCGACGGCCACTCCGATCGAGCCAGGGCCGAGACCATTGCCCTCGCGAGCGTGGCGAAGTCGTCGGTTGGCGGCCCGGATCGCCTTCTCGAGGACGATCGAGATGCCGCCCGACTCGTCGTAGTAGTACTCGCGCCTGATCGTGTCGCCCACCAGCCGGCACGCTTCGCGCGTCCGGCCACCGGCCGTGCGCGAGGTCACGATCAGATACAGGCTGCCCTTGGTGCGTGCCTTCGAGCCGGTCGTCGGCTCGGTGACGAGGACCGCATCGGAGGAGTTCGCCAGGCGGTCCTCTTCGGACACGACCCCATACTTGAGTGCCAACCGGGAAGCCATCGGCGGTCAGTCTAGCGGCGGCTCTGGGTCGGGCCCGCGGGCGGCGGCGGGATGTCTGTCGGCGGCCTCACGACGACGCGCAGCTCGAGCAGGTGAAGTCCCTCCGGCAACCGGCCGAAGGCATCGAGCAATGACGTCTGGCGAAGACGCAGCTCCTGGGCGACCATCGGCGACGCTGCGCTGACGACGAGCGCCGGCGGCTGGATCGAAAGCAGTCGCGAGGAGCCGGCGGCTGCCGGGACCAACTCCTCGACCAGACGCTGCCAGGCGGCCATCTGGCGCGCGAGGCGGAGCTGTCCGTCGATGCCCAGCTCCGCCGCCAGACCGCCCAGGACGTCGCCTACGCGGCGCATCGGTCGTCGCGGGCTCATCCCGTCACCGTGCCCGGCCGGGCAGCACGGCGCGCTCCAGGTGGCCGGGCGTGACCTCCCACACTGTTGCCGCCGCGACCAGCGCCGGATCCAGGTCGTCGGTCGTGGTCGTGGTCACGAATGCCTGGGGCAGATCGCCGATGCGGCGCACAAGGTGCGCCCGGCGCTGGGGATCGAGCTCAGAGAAGACATCGTCGAGCAACAGCAGCGGTGGACGACCGTGAGCAGCGGTAAGCAGATCCAGCGCGGCGAGCTTGAAGGCGAGGATCGCGGTCCGCTGCTGGCCGCGCGACGCGAAGCCGGCCAGGTCTCGATCGCCGCTGGCGAAGGCGAGGTCGTCGCGATGCGGTCCGACGAGCGTGGCGCCGTTCCACTGTTCCTTCTCGGCCGTCTCCGCCAGCCGCCGGCGCAGGGCATCGCGCGTCGACTCGGACTCGGCCGGCGGCGAGTTGGTCAGGTAGCGCAGCTCGAGCGTCTCCTCCCCCGGCGCGATCTCGCCGTGAGCATCGGCCAGCGGTCGCGCCATCGACGCGAGCGTTGCTCGCCGCCAGTCGACGATCTGCGCTCCGTCTTCGATGACCACGCCATCCCAGTAGCGCAGCTCGGCTGGATCGGCCATGCCGTCGCGCACGGAGCGCAGCAGGTTGTTGCGCTGGGTGACGGCGCGGGCGTAGTTCGACATCGTGGCGGCCGACGCGGGCACGGTCTGGGCCACGAGCGTGTCGATCGCGACTCGGCGCAGCCCGGGCGACCCGACGATGAGCAACATGTCCTCCGGCGCGAAGAGGACGACGGGGAGTGCCGCCGCCAGCGCTTGCGGCCGGCGAGCGACGCCGTTTACTTGCACGCGCTTGCGGCCACCGCCGGTCGGCGTGCGCGCGACGACAACGTCGACCGTGTTGCCATCGGCGAGAGCCTCGAGGCGGGCGAAGTCGGCGCCCCAGGAGATCAGCTCACCGTCGACCGAGGCGCGGTGCGAGCGGCCGGTGCCGAGCACCAGCACGCTCTCGAGCAGGTTCGTCTTGCCCGTCGCGTTGGCGCCGACGATCACCTGCGGCCCGGTTGGGAACGAGACGTCGAGCTGTGCGTAGGTTCGATACGAGGTCAGCTGCAGGCGCTCGACGCGCACGGATCTCCTAGGACGGCGTGCGGACGGGCATGATGACGTGCACGTAGTCCTCGTCATTCGTCGGCCGGATTACTCCGGGCGACAGCGCGCCGCTGAACTCGAGTGAGAGCTGATCCTGGTCGAGGCTCTGGAGCGCCTCCTGCAGGTAGCGAGCGTTGAACGCGATCTGGACGCCCTCGCCCTCGACCTGTGCCTCGACATCGCCCTGCGCCTCGCCGACATCGGCGGCGGCGGCAACGTTGATCGTGCCCGAGCCCTCGTCGCCCACGCGCAGGCGAACCACGTTGGCCGCCGAGCTGGCGATGAGCGCCGAGATGCGCACGGCCTTGAGCAGCTCGTCGCGCTCGACGATCGCCTTGGTCGAGTGCGACGTGGGCAGCACCTGCTGGTAGTTGGGGAACTGGCCGTCGAT
>DASQLS010000018.1:0-5203 GCA_035629915.1 Candidatus Limnocylindrales bacterium
GGATCGGGGCTGTGTAAAAGGGCCTTGAACTCCGCGATCAGCTCGAACCCGTCCCGCGCTCCGAGCCGATGCGACGCCTCGTTGTCCGACCCGGTTGCGTAGCGCACGACGTCTACGCCCTGCGCCGCGGCCCACGCCAGCTCGGCAGTCTGCAGGTCGGATGCGATGTCGAGCCCGCGCATCTCGGGATCGACGCGGATCCCCTCGACCCAGCCCTCATTCGGCGACAGCAGGGCGACGCGTGACACGGCGATCGGCCGCCCATCCGGGCGACAGCCGACGAGCATCACGCCGTCGTCCGCCTCCAACCAGATCGGCCAGGCACGCGGGATATAGTCCCAGCCGTGCCATGTTTGGGTGGCGAACGACATCACGGCCGCTTCGTCGTCCGGCCGCGCGCGCCTGACCACGAGCGGCCACTCGCGGCGCGCGGTCAGCCGCGTGGCATTCGTTCGACCTTGGCCCATTCGGTCGTCTCGCCCCCGGGTGTATATCGGCTGTTGGTGCTCTTGAGCATCAGGCCGCGCAAGCCGGCCGCGCGCCATGAGCTGAACCACTGGCGGACCGGCGGCCGGACGACGGGCGAGACGCGGACCAGCTCGCTCTGCTCGATCACTCCCTCGAGGATGCGCTTGCGTTCGAGCAGCGGCACGTCGAAGAGTGTCTGACCGTCGATGCTGAGAAGGTCCACGGCGACGAACGCTGCCTCTCCGCGACGCTGGGCCCCCTTCGGCGGATCGAACTTGATCTCCGATTCCGGTCCGCCGATGATCAGCCGCTTGACCGGCGACGACTGGGCGAAGACCACGACCGACGTGCCCTCGCCACCGACCGTCGCCTGCTCGGTCAGCACGCCGTCGATTACCGCCTCGCTGGCCAGGATCGATCGCCGCAGATGCTCGACCGCGAGCGGCGCCGCGCCCGATGCATCATCACCGAACTCGTCGAACACCTCGACCGTGCCCCACTCGTCACTGCCGGAGTCTCGGAAATGGGCGAGAACCCTGACGCCCGACCAGAGTGGCTCGACGATCGGGTTGATGACCTCCGGCTGATACCGGCCGCGGGGCATCGTCTGCGGACGCCAGTCACGCGGATTGGCCGAGATGCGGTCGCTCGAGTGGTCGGTCATTGGGTCGCCGCCGTTTCGTAGCCGTTCGGGTTGCGCTCACGCCAGCGCCACGCGGAGCCGATCATCTCACTCAACGAGCCGCGCCGCGGAGTCCAGCCGAGCAACTCTTGCGCGCGCTCGTTGGACGCGACGAGGACCGGCGGATCACCCTCGCGGCGGTCAGAAAGCACTCGCGGGACGGATTCACCGACGACCGATTCGGCGGCGGTGATGACCTCCAGCACGCTGAAGCCTGAGCCCGACCCGAGGTTGCACGCCAGGTGGCTGGCGCGGACGTCGGCGGTCAGAGCGAGAGCGGCTGCGTGTGCGTCGGCCAGATCGTCGACGTGGATGTAATCGCGAACGCAAGTTCCGTCGGGTGTCGGGTAGTCGGTCCCGAAGACCTTGAGCGGCGGCCCACCGCGCACGCTGGCGAGCAGGTTCGGGATGAGGTGCGTCTCTGGCTTGTGGTCCTCGCCACGCTCGTCGGTCGCGCCACAGACGTTGAAGTAGCGCAGTGAAAAAGCGGCGATGTCGTGCGCTCGGGCGTACCAGTCGAGCATTCCCTCGAAGGCGCGCTTCGTCTCGCCGTACGGATTGACCGGCCGCATTGCGTGGTCCTCCTCGATCGGCGAGGTCTCCGGCGCGCCGTAGACCGCGGCACTCGACGAGAAGACGATGCGCCTCACGCCGGCCGCGCGCATCGCGTCGAGCATCACCTGGCTGGCGACGACGTTGTCGCGGTAATAGAGCTCGGGTTGAGCGACCGACTCGCCGACCAGCGCGCGGCCGGCGCAATGCAGGATGGCCTCGATCCCGTGCTCGCGCAGCGTGCGCTCGACGGTCGGCGCGTCACCGATGTCGCCGACGACGAGGGTGGCGCCTGTAGGGACCGCGGCGCGATAGCCCCGAAACAGCGAATCGAGCACGACCACCTCGTGGCCAGCCTCGACCAACCGCTGAGCGGTTGTGCTACCGACGTAGCCCGCTCCGCCGGTAACCAGGATCCTCACGGCTTGGCTTCGTCCGACGAGTCGCCGAAGAGCCGGCGCCACAGCCCCGGACGGCGCTGAGACTCCTGCGCCGGTGGCGCCTCGTCCTGACCGGTGGTGGCTTCGCTCGCCCGCTGGCGATCCTCTTCCATCGACTGATGTTCGGCCATCGACGGATTTCGCGTGAAGACGATCCGCTCCGAGGGACGCGCGTCTGGATCGGCGATTGGCGCCTCAGGAGGCACGGTCGGCTGGGTATTGGCCGGCCGCTCCCCGACATCCACGAAGCGCGGTCGCTCCACCGGCTCGCCGCGCGCCGCAAACACCTCTGACAGACGCGCCTCGAGACGGAGCGCGGCGGCGTTCTCCGGGTCAATCGCGAGCGCGGCGCAGGCACGCTCGTAGGCAAGCCGCTCGTCGCCGCGCTCGAGTGCCACGCGAGCGAGGCCGACAACCGCGATCGAATTGCGCGGATCGCGTTGCGAGGCAGTGGTGTAGATCTGCTCGGCCTGATCGACCATGCCGTGGATCAGCAGTCGCTCGGCCTGCAGCAGCGCCTCAATCATGACTGCCGGCCTGTCGCACGGTTACCGTGCGCCTTCAACTCTTCCGTCAGCCACTCGCGGGCGCGATCGAGGAGCTCGGTCCGAGTGTTGGCAGCCGGGTCGGCAACGACGTCGCCGAGGAGCTGTTCGAGCACATCCCCGATGAGCGGACCCTGATCGAGTCCCAGCTCGGTGACCAGGTCACGACCGTTGACCGCGAGGTCCGCCAGCGTCAGCGGTGCGCCGGACTCGAGCTCGGCGTGGACGCGCTTTCGCAGCTCGTCGAGGTGACCCGCGTTGGCCGGCAGGCCGCTGCCCAGATTGTCCGCGGCGCGGAGGTCGATCAGGTCGTCGACCAGGTCGCGGCCGACGCGACGAATGAAACGGCGGACAGCCGCGCCGCTCCAGCGTGGTTCGTAGCTGAACATGTGGTTGCGCACCAGCTCGACGACGCGTGACGTGTCGCGACGCGGGAAGACGAGGCCGCTCAGCAATTCTTCGGCCTGCTCGGCGCCGACGGTGTCGTGGCCGATGAAATGGCCGTCGGCAAACGTCTCCGGCTTGCCGATGTCGTGCACCAGCGCCGCGAGTCGAAGCAAGTCGCCGGGCGGCCGCATCTGAGCCGCCGCGTCGACAGTCGCCATCGAGTGAGCCCACAGGTCCATCCCCGGAGCCTTGTCCTGCGGGATGCCGCGCTGCTTCGCGAACGAAGGCAGGGCATGCTCGAGCACGCCCGTCGTGGCAAGCAGCTCGAACGCGCGCGACGGCTGGTCGGCCTCGAGCATCCGGCGCGTCTCCTCCCCGACCCGCTCCCTGGACACGAAGCTGATCGTCTCGGCCGCTGCAGCCATTCCCGCGAGAGTCGCCGGCTCGATCTCGAAGTCGAGCTGCGCCGCGAGCCGGGCACCGCGCAGCAGGCGGAGCGCATCCTCCTCGAAGCGCTCCGCCGGCACGCCAACCGCGCGGAGGGTGCGCGCTTCGAGGTCCGCCAGACCGTGGGTCGGATCGACCCATGCCGGGTCAGTCAGCGGCTCCTGATCGGGCGCCAGGGCGGGCTTGCCCCACGCAATCGCGTTGACCGTGAAGTCGCGCCGCAGGAGATCCTCGCCGAGGTCATCAGTGAACGTGACCGAGTGTGGCCGCCGATGGTCGGTGTAGACGTGATCACGACGGAAGGTGGTCACCTCGACGTGATCGATGTCGTCGCCACCCTCGTCGCCGTCGAACGGGACGGTGACGGTTCCGAATGCGTTGTCGATCCGGCCTCTCGGGAACAACGTGACCAGCCGGTCTGGCGGCGCGTCGGTGGTGACATCCCAGTCCCTCGCTCGTCGGCCGAGCAGCTCGTCGCGCACGCCACCGCCAACGAGGAACGCGGCATGGCCGTTGCGCCACAGCGTTGCGAGGACGCCGCGCACCGATTCAGGCGGGCGGAGGGGATCGGGAGTCGCCATCGAGCCTGAGCTCGGGCGCTCAGTTCGACCCGAGGAAGAGATAGTCGCGCCAGGCCTCGTTGCGTGGGTCGGCGAGGTATGGGGTGAAGAGCGTGTAGACATCGCAGCGCGGTTCGAACGGCGCGCGCATCAGGCGCATGCGCGCCTCTTCGAGGAAGCGTCCGCCCTTGCGGTGATTGCAGTGCTTGCACGCGGCGACGAGGTTGTCCCACGTGTGAGCGCCGCCGCGGTGGCGGGGGATGACATGGTCCAGGGTCAGGTCGTGCGTCTGCGAGCCGCAGTACTGGCACGTGTGCTTATCACGGACGAAGACCTCGCGGCGCGACAGGCGCACCCTCGGACGCGGCCGCTTGATGCGGTGTTGGAGCCGGATGACGCTGGGAGCTCGGAAGATCTCCGTGGGCGTTCGGATCTCGGTGTGGTCGTACTGAATGACTTCAGCCTTCTCCCCGAAGACGAGGCGAAACGCGCGCCTGATGTTGCAGACGTTGAGCGGTTCGTAATCGGCGTTCAGCAGCAGTACGACGCTGTCCATTGCTCCCTGAAGCCGGCCGGGACTCGACCGGGCGACTCCGGCATCGTAGCAAAATCGAGCGTGAAACCGCGTCATGACGGGCGGGGCGACAATGGGCGACCGATGAGCGACGCGCCCAGGCCACCCGAGCTGACGGCCACCCACTCGAGCCGCGGATGGCGGGTGGCTGCAGTTGTGGTCGCCGTGTCGATCGTCGGACTCGTCGTCGCCACGCGCCTGGGAGGTCCGACCCCTGAGCCCCAGCGCAGCCCGGCCGCCGCGACGGCCCTGGCGGCTGGCACTTCGGCCCCCACGTCGAGCCCCGAACCAGACCGGCCGCCAGGCCCAACCGCGATGCCCTCGCTGAGCATCGGCGGCTGGGACGACGTGGTCACCGTGCCGGCCGGAGCGCGCTACGTCGACGGAATTCCGGCAGTGATCGAAGGAACGCGCGTGTTCCGGGTGCACGAAGCGCTGATCGCCCCGGTGGGCACGACGCTGATGATCGGTGGCTGGCACCTGCGACGGGACTGTGGGGAGGTGCGTCGGCGCCGCTGCGCGCTGCCGACCATCGCCGACACTCGCCT